>JAKALC010000018.1 GCA_021813335.1 bacterium
GGGCGCGGCGAACGCGGCCGCGGCGGACGCGGCGGCGGACGCAAACCGCAGCAGGCCTTCTCTCCGCGCCCTATGAACGCTCCTTCCGAGGAGCGCGCCGCCGATGAGAAGCCGGTCCCGCCCGTTCAGCCGGGTGTTATCCGCATCGTCCCTCTGGGAGGCGTCGAAGAGGTCGGCCGCAATATGACACTCGTCGAGTTCGGTGGCGACATCGTCATCATCGATTGCGGGTTCCAGTTCCGCGAGGAAGACACGCCGGGCATCGACTACATCCTCCCCAACACGAAATATCTCGAGGACCGTCTCGACAAAGTGCGGGCGATATTCATCACTCACGGCCACCTCGACCATATCGGCGGCATTCCCTACGTCATCGACCGGCTCGGGTATCCTCCCATTTATACGCGGCGACTCACCTCGGTTATGATCAAGAAACGCCAAGACGAGTTCCCGCACCTCAAGCCTCTCGATATCCGCGAAGTCGAGAAGGAAGAGACCGTCCGCGTCGGCGACCTTCGGGTGCGTTTCTTCTCGGTGACGCATACCATCCCCGACTCTATGGGCGTCATCATCGAGACGCCCTACGGCTCCATCGTGGCGACGGGCGACCTCCGCCTCGACCACGTAGGCGGCGTTCCGACCGAGAAAGAGGAGCAGGAGTTCTCCGTCTTCAAGGACGAGAACGTTCTTCTTCTTATGGCGGACTCGACCAACGTCGAGAAGCCGGGCTTTTCGATACCGGAGCGGGTCGTGAAGAAAAACCTCGAAGATATCATCTCGGGAGCGACCGGCCGGCTCATCATCGGCACGTTCTCCTCGCAGCTCGAGCGCATTATGGGGATGATCGAACACGCGTCCTCCATAGGAAAGAAGATCCTCGTCGAGGGCCGGAGTATGAAGGTCAACATCGAGATCGTGCGCGAGCTCGGCCTGCTTAAAGTCCCCGACAAGACCTTCATCGGTCCCGAGGAACTCGATTCGATCCCCGACAGCAAGGTTCTCATCCTTGCGACCGGCGCCCAGGGCGACGAGTTCGCGGCGCTGATGCGCATCGCCGTCAAGACGCACAAGTACGTCAAGATAAAGAAGGGCGACGTCGTCGTGCTCTCGTCCTCCATCGTTCCCGGCAACGAGCGCGCGGTCCAGAAGCTCAAAGACAATCTTTCGCGGCAAGGCGCCCGCATCATCCATCGCGACACGATGGACGTGCACGCTTCGGGTCACGCCAACCGCGACGAGACCGTGTGGATACACCAGCACATCAATCCCCGCTTCTTTATGCCGATGCACGGCTACCACTATATGCTGCGTACGCACGCGGATATCGCGAAGGCCTGCGGCCGCGCGGAGAACGAGATCGTCGTCCCCGATAACGGCGCCGTGATCGAGATCCAGGACGAGGGGCAGAAGATCGTGCGGCTCAAGGAGAAAGCGCCCTCGGGCCTCCGGCTCGTCGACGGCTTCTCGATCGGCGACATCCAGGAAGTGGTCATCCGCGACCGCAAGATGATGGCCGAGGAGGGAATGTTCGTCATCATCGCCACGGTCAATCCGCAAACCGGCAAGCTGCGCAAGTCGCCCGACATCATTTCGCGCGGCTTCGTGTATCTCCGCGAGTCGCAGGAGCTTCTCCAGCAGACGCGCATCATCATCAAAAAGACCATCGAGGACACGACGCATAATATGCAGCCCGTGAACTTCGACTACGTGAAGAACAACGTGACCGACGCCGTGGCGCGCTTCCTCTTCGAGAAGACGAACAAGCGGCCGCTGGTCATTCCGGTCGTCCTCGGCGTCTAGCGGGACTAGTCGGCAAGCGCGTAGTGCGCGCCCGTTCGGCGGACGAGCTTCTCTTTTTCGAGCCGCAGGAGCTCGGCGCGCACGGCAGCTGCTTTCTCCCCGCATACGCGCGCGAGCGCAGAGAGGGGCAGGGGCGCCTCGAGAAGCGCGCGCAGGATCTTTCCGCGCAGCTGCCGGCGCGAACCCTCGAACCGCGGCTGCCGCGCATAGTGCGCGCTTTGAGCGTTGAGGCGCAGGCCCGAGTGCTTGAGCTCCGCGCCGTGATCCATAAGCGCCGCATAAAAAATGCTCGGCCGCATTCTTGAGCGCGCGAGAGCTTCGGCGACGAGCGGCAGAAGCTCAGCGTCGCGGACCGTGCGCCGCCCCGTAAAGCAGTAGTGCAGAAAGACCGTGCGGATATTCGTTTCGATGAAGATCTCGGGTCTCTCGAAAGCGAAGGCCGCGACGGCGCGCGCCGTATACGGTCCGACGCCGGGCAAACTCTCGAGCTCCGATGCGCTCTGGGGCAGTTCGCCGCCCCAGCGGCCGAAGGCGGCGCGCGCCGCATCGCGCAGCGCCCGGGCGCGGCGATTGTATCCCAGCCCCTGCCAGGTGGCGAGGACTTCTTCAAGCGGCGCCCCGGCGAGCGCTTTGAGATCGGGGAACTTTGCGAGGAACGCCGCGTAGAACGGGATGACGCGGCCGACCTGCGTCTGCTGGAGCATCACTTCCGACACGAGGATGGCATAGGGGTCGCGGGCTTTCCGCCACGGAAGATGCGCGCGCCCTCCCCTTTGCGCGAAGCGCTTCAGATGACGAACGAGCTTTGATATACAATGATTTTTTCGCGTGTGGATAGTGCTATGGTGCGCCATACTGCAGTTGCTACGCTATAGGCAGGTCGAATTCTCCGTAGCTATTATTACTAGGTATTCGTTAACTATACCTATGTCACGCACTATCGCATACGTGTTCGGCGCCATAATGGCGATCGCGGGTATCTGGGGACTTATGTCGACGCCGGTCCTCGGCATCTTCGATGCCAATACCGCGCTCTCTTTGCTGTGGCTCGTGCTCGGCCTCATCCTCCTTGCGGTCGCCGCATGGTGGGAAAATACGAGCGCAACGGTTCTGAAAGTTCTGGGGATCATTGTCGCCATTATCGCGGTATGGGGGTTCGTCGTTCCGGGTGATATCCTCGGAGCGCTGACCAACACGACCGCCGACAACGTCCTGCACCTCATCTTCGCCGTCGTCTTTTTGTGGGTCGGCTTCACCGACAGGAGCGGCGCGGCGATGCAAATGTAGGCGAAGCGCTCGTGAAGCGCACAAAAAGATCCCGCGTGAAGCGGGATCTTTTTGTGCGCGTGCGCGAGGGCCTTAGGCGGCCTTCGGGCGTGCTTCGGAAACCGTGAGCGTGCGGCCCTCGAACTCCTTACCATTCCACATGGTAATGGCGTTCTGGGCTGCCTCGTCGGTCGCCATCTCGACGAAGCCGAAGCCCCGCGAGCGGCCGGTCTCACGCTCCGTCACGATCGACGCCGACGCGACTTCACCCGCCTGAGCGAATGCGTCGCGAAGCTCGTCGCCGGTCGTGCGGTACGGAAGTCCGCCAACAAACAGTTTGCGTGCCATAGTGAGCAATAGAGAAATTGCGTAAACGTCCTCGTAAGGCGACCTCTCCCTACTGCCGAACACGAAACCGTGCCGCGAACGGAGAACTTACTTGAACAAAAAAACTGTAGCAAACGGCGCCCTAGCGCGCAAGCGACGCATACACAACGAGGCGCTTGTCATAACTATGCTTCCCCTGGTCCCACGCCCCGTCGCACGTGATGAGGACGAGGGCCGCGGGGCCGCTCGTCGCGAAGATCTGGGAGAGCGGCGCCGCATCGGCAGCGTAGAGCTGTTCGCTGTCGACGACAAATGAGAGCGAGCGGCCCGAAGCGTCCGACACGAGAACGCGATCGCCGAGAGACACTTGATCGAGGCGGGAAAAAACGCCGAGAGTCGTGAGCGCATTGTTCACGTGGCCGTCGATCACGGCATTGCCGGAAGCCCCCGGCCGGACGCCGTTCGCGTACCATGCGGCGTGCACCATATCGGATGGCGCCTGAAGCGCCCCCGCCGCGGTAAGGCCGGTATGTTCGACGGGGGCGTCGACGCCGATCGAGGGGATCTTGAGGCGGACGGGTATGAGCGGGGCCTGGGCGCTCCCCGCGGCGAACGCGGGGCCGACGGCAAGCGTGCCGTCAGCGGCATTCGAAGCGTCCCCCGAGGAGCCGCTCGAGAAATTATTCGAAGCGACCGCCCGATTATAAAGATCCGAAGCTCCGATGAGGGCCAGGATGAGAATGGTTGCGGCGATGCCCGCGCGCCACGGCAAGGACGCCAGCAAAAAGCGCTCGCGCAGCGAAAGCGCCGGTACGGGACTAGCCGAGGAGGGCGCGGGCGACGGCGGCAAAAGCTTTTCTTGCATACGGAAGGATGAGGATGGCGGCGGCGAGGAGAAGGGCGGCCGCGAAGGCGAGCGCCGCTCCGCTCGACGGCGCGAAGCCGGTATTCGGGAGCGCCGGCAAAGCGATGCTCGGCGCTCCCGCAGCGACGCGGCCGCCCCCGGTCGGAGCCACGACGACAACGCCCGGCGCGGCAGGAGCATACGCCGCATTCGGCCGGTACGTTCCATAGGCGCCGTTCGGCACGACGTTCACCGTGCAGGTCGCTGTTTCGGCGCTGCTCGAGACCGAGACGGTATGCACGCCGGTGCTCGTGAATGTCGTGTTGAGGACGGGGCCGATATTCAAATAGGTCTGCCCGTCAGCCGTCCAGTTGTACGTTCCGGTCCCGTTCTCCGCGACGAAGGTCGCCGGAGCTCCCTGTGCGACGACCCCGGCAGGCGTCGTGCATAGAAGCGGGGTCGGATTGGGCACGAGATAGGCGTACGGGTACGGAGACCAAACGTAGGTGTAGGTCTCCGCGAGCGCGAGCGGAGCGGAACCGAGCATTCCGGCGAGAAGAACGAGAGCGGCGAGAGAGCGGGCGGCGCGTATCGGGTAATGCATAGTGGCGTGCGGCTACGGGGATAATAAAAACAATTGTACGATATTTTTAGAATAATGCAATACCCGCCCGGCCCCGGGGCCGGGCGGGTGGCGCGGCCTTTCAGTATCGGCTTTTTGAGGCAAGGAGGACGCCGAGCGCGGCGATGAGCGCGAGAATATTGGCGACCTCCGCGAACGACAGGGACGAAATGCTCCAGCCGCCGACGACGAGAAACCCGGCGCCGAGCGCGTAGAGCGCCGCGAACGCGGGCCGCAGAGCGCGCCGGCCGTAGCGCATACGCGCATACTGGTAGAGCCACGCTATGACGATGAGCGAGAGTCCTATGTTTTGAGCGGTGAACATAATCCGCGATAAAAATTCTATCCGCGAACGCGCTCGGCGAAGCGAGCGAGGGCGCCCGCCAAGAAGGTCTTCGTCCCTTCGTTTACGATCTCCCCCGATGTCCCGAAGACCTCCCCGCCGTGCGGGATCATTATCTCAGGCTGGCCCGCGAGCTTCGCATCGAGATAGAGCAGGATTTTTTTAAGATCGTATTGGGCGAGCGCCGAAGAAATAGCGCCCGACGACGTACCCATAACGAGGACGTTCTTCCCCGCCCAGGCGTTGTCGCCGTAGGGGCGCGAAGTCCACTCAAGCGCGTTCTTGAGCGCCGCGGGCAGCGTGCGGTCGAACTCGGGCGTCGCGATCATAACGGCGTCGGCCGCGCGGATCTTTTCCTTGAGCGAGCGCGCCGCAGCGGGAAAGTCCGCTTCAAGGTCCTCGTTATAAAGCGGGAGACTTCCGATGTCGGCGAGCTCGAACGAGGCGTCGGCGGGGAGCGTCGCCGCGGCCGCCAGTATGAGCTTCCGGTTGAGTGAATCGTTCCGCAGGCTTCCGACGATGCCGAGGATGCGCATAGGCGACGATATACGCTGAGCTACGCGGCGCAGGAATTCCCGCCTTCGCAGAACATCCCGCCGCAGCGAGGACACTCGAGAGGATAGAGCGAGAACTTGCCCGAACCGGCGAAGGCGAGTGCGAAGGAAAGCGCCGAGAGAAGCAGCGGAAACTCGTAGCCGTGGAAGCCGAACGTGTTGCCTATCTTGAGGACGGCCACCGCCATCTCGATGCCGAACACGACGCCCAAAACCCGTGTCGCGACGCCAAAGATGAGCGCGAGACCGCCCAGGACTTCGAGCCACGCGATGAAGTAGGCCATCGGGGCCCCGCCGAGGCCGAGCGTCTGCATCATACGGACGGTATTGTCGATCGAGTGCACCTTGTCCCAGCCGTGGACGAAGAAGATGAGGCCGACCGCAACGCGTACGATAAGAAGACCGAGACCGATGTCGTAGGTCCGCCGGCTGGCTCTGAGGATGAGGTTTTTCATTTCAGTCGATTCGGAGAATTAGTTTCGTAAGGCGATCGGTCACCATGCGGAAGAAGCCGAGGATGCCGGAGCGCCCGCGGTTCCCGTAATGCTTCGCGGCAGGAGCCACAAGACGGCGATGATGACGGCGATCGCGATGATCGCGATGATAAGCGGCGACTTTCGCGAGGATCCGTACATAGATGGCGGGGTTCGCTGATAAGGTATAGTGGTATATGAAGTATACCATGCTGTCTTTCGACGCCATTTCCCTTCCCCAATTCATCGAGGCCCTGGGATATGCCGGGCTGTTCGCCGTCGTATTCGCGGAATCGGGCGTTTTCGTCGGATTTTTCTTCCCGGGCGACAGCTTGCTCTTCACGGCGGGGCTCCTTGCTTCGCGGGGTGTTTTCGACATCGCCCTCCTCATAGCCCTCCTCTCGGCCGCCGCGGTTCTGGGAGACAGTGCGGGCTACTGGTTCGGCGCGAAGGCGGGCCCGACGCTTTTTTCCCGCGAGGATTCCCTCCTGTTCCACAAGAAGCATCTTGAGAGCACCCGGAAGTTCTACGCGCGCTACGGTTCCCGGGCGGTCTTTCTTGCGCGCTTCGTCCCCATCGTCAGGACTTTCGCGCCTATCTTCGCGGGCATCGGCTCAATGCGCTATTCTGTTTTTCTCGCCTACAACATCGCGGGCGGCATCGCGTGGAGCGCTGGATGCACCCTTATCGGCTATCTTTTCGGGGCGGCGTTCCCCGGAAGCGAGCGCCTGCTCCTGCCGGCCACGATCGCCATCGTTCTCCTTTCTATTCTTCCCATCGCGCGCGAACTCCTGCTCTCGCGGAAAAGAGCTTCGTAACCGGCGCTGCCGTATACGGCAGCGCCGGTTACGATCTTTTGCTTTTAGCGCAGCGCGTTCTTCGCCGGAAGCTCGACGTAGAACGTCGTGCCCTTTCCCTCGCCCTCGGACTCGTACCAGATGCGTCCGTGATGCGCGTCGACGATCGATTTCGCGATGAAGAGCCCGTAGCCCGTCGAATGGGCGTTCACCTTTATAGAATTGATGCCACGTCCGCCCTCCGTGAACATTCGCGAACGGTCGGCTGACGCGATGCCGACGCCCGTATCCTTGACCGAGAGGAGAAGCTTGCCCTTATCGCACGAGAGCTCGACGCGCACCGAACCCTTTGGCGTGTACTTGATGGCGTTGTCGATGAGGTTGTAGAAGACGTGTTTGCGCAGCTGGGCAGCGTCGCCCACCGCGGCGTAGTTGGCGCTCCCGTCGACCACGAGATCGAGCGAGAGGTGCTTCTCCAGAGCCGCGGGCTTCAAATCCTCGACGACCTGCGTCACTTCCGCGCGCAGATCGAAGATATCCATCGTAAAGGCGATGGTCCCTTTCTTGAAGTCGCCGGCGCTCAAGATGTCCATAACCGTTGCCACACCCGAGCGCACATCGGCAAGCGCGCGTTCCGAAAGCGCTTTGATATCGGGCGGCGGAGCGCCGAAGTCGCCTTCCACGATCGCGGCGAACGCCGCCTCGCTCTTCGTAAGATATCCCTTGATCTCGTGGCTGATGAAATGGATGAGGTTCTCCTGGCGGCGGTTCGCCGCTTCGAGCTCGTGCTCCTGCTCTTCGATGCGCTCGCGGGCCTCTACCTCGTGATCCACGCTCCGGATAAGCAGGACGCCGATAACGAGGGTGAGAAAGAACAAGACGGCATCCAAGACCTGGTCCTGGAAGGTCGCGGCGAGCAGCATCCTGATGAAGAGGAAGAGCCAGAGCGAAAAGACCAGAAGTTCCGCGGCGATGACCTTCATATTGAAGAGCCGGTACCGCAGGATGGCGAGAGAGACGAACGTGATGTAGATGGACGCGGTGATATTGCCGTACGGAAGGACGGGAATGCCGTACCAGAGGAAGTAGTTGGTGATGCCTCCCAGATAGCCTATAGCCGTACCGAGCAGGATGTAATAGATCTGGTTAACCTCGCGCGCCTCCGCGAGCTTGATGCGGCGCACCAGGAGCACGACCGGGTAGGCGGCGTATACGAACCACAGGACGAGGAACGGCAGATAGAGGGGGCCGGCGCTCGGCCAGAACGGGAAGCCCGCGAGAGGGCCGATGCCCTTGATGAAGAGAGGCGTCCAGTTGACGACCGAAAAGAAGAGCGCGGCGCCGTATCCGAAACCGATAAGGAAACGGCTTGAACGCTCGATCTTGAGGAACCGGGTGATGAAATGAAAATAAAAGAAGGGTATCCAGATGGCTCCCGCCATCAGCATATGCGACCAATAGAGCGCGTCGTCGGCCGTGGCGCTTATCTGCCAGAGGAAATACGCGAAACTCCAAAAGACGACGGCGAGAGCGAAGAGGAAGAACGTGAGATTCGTCCGATTCTTCGGCGCCGTCAAAAAAACGAGGATGCCTATCACGAGGCTGGTGACGACGTTCACGAGCGGAGAGACGACGAAAATGGTCATGAGCAAAAAAAGAAGCCGAGGCTTGCTGTACATAATACAGCACTCCTCGGCTTTTACGCTTGCCGGAACTCAGATGCACTTCTGCGCCACGGCGACGCTGTGGATCCCGTGCGGCTCCGAGTGCAGCTCGACCTTCATGAAGCCGCCCTCAACCACGATGTTCTTGAGCTCGGCCGGGGTGCGGTAGAGCATCCACCAGTTGACCACGTGGTTCAAGAAATACGCCTCGTGGTTCGGGTGGATGTGGCAGGTAAGGAAAAATCCTTCGTCGTGCAACTGGCGGAAGATCTTCTTGACCAGCCGAACCGCGAGCGCCGTGTCGAGATAGTCCAAGAGCCCGCACATCTCGACGATATCCGGCTTGAAGTCTATCCCGCTCTTGCGGATGACGTGATCGAATACCAGCACCTCGCCACAGAGCATCCGTATCGTCGCCGACGCCGTGCTTCTCGGCAAGAGAGCGCGCGTGGTCGAGAGCCGACTCATCCTTGTCGATAAGCAACGCTTCGACCTTGATGCCCTCGTCCCGCAGCTCGGCCATTACCTCGGCCAAGCCTTGCGCCGCGCCCGCCGCAAGCGACAGAACGCGTACCGGCCGGCCGGGCTGCGCGAGCGCCCGGTTCGCTTTCGCAAGCTCGCGTTTGACGATCTTGAGGCGATTGCGGACCGCCTGGGCATTCCTGACATTGAGCCAAAAGCGGTCGATGTCCCGGGTAAAGGAGCCGGCGCCTTCCCCCTTGCCGTCAAAGTTGTAGCAGGTATCGAGCGCTTGCCACTTCGCCGCCCCGTCTTTCACGCGGCGGCTATTCGCGCTTATGCCGTCGACCAACCAGAAGTTGGTCCTGGGCTCCTTATTGACGAACTCGTACAGCGCGCGTTTGCCGTGCACATACGCGCCGATGGAGCAGAGAAGCGGGACGAGCAGGCCGTACAGCGCGCGCTTTGCGTGCACATACGCGCCAACGAGGTAGAGCACCGGAACAAGCAAGCGGTATACCGCCACCCGGTGCTCGAACTCGAGCTTTTCTTCTTCTTGCGAAGCGGGAGCGGGCTGCACGACCCGCAAGTGTGATGCGTTGGTCATACAACCCTCCGATGTGTTTGAGTTCCCTGGATATCAGCGAACTATCTGAAAAAATAGTAACACGAAAATAGATGCACGGTCAAGCGCTGCCCTGCGTAACGCAGGGCAGCGCTCAAAAACGGCCTATTCTGAGGTCCGACCTCAGAATGTCATTTCAGCGTTACGCTCTCGATCGTGACGGGGTCGATAGGGCGGTCGACCTGCCCCGGCATATAGGTCTTTACGTTCTCGATCTTGAGCGCCGTGTCCATACCGGAGACGACCCGTCCGAAGACGGTGTACTTGGGCGGCAGGGGCGCCGCGGGGCTTGCCGTCACGATGAAGAACTGGCTGCCGTTCGTGTCGGGACCCGAGTTCGCCATAGCGACCGTGCCCTGCGGATACGTCTCCTTGCCCGAGAGCTCGTCGGGGAACGTATAGCCCGGGCCGCCGGTCCCCCAGCGCGCCATCTGCGAGTCGTCTTTGGAGAGAGGGTCGCCGCCCTGGATCATAAAGCCCTTGATAACGCGGTGGAATTTGGTGCCGTCGTAGAATTTTTCGCTTGCGAGCTTTTCGAAATTGGCGACCGTCTTGGGTGCCGTCTGCGGAAGGAATTCAAACGTGATGTCACCCAGGTTGGTATGGAGTGTTGCGTACATAGAAGTAGGGGTTTGGCTCGCGGCGCTCGGCGCCTGCGGTCCTGCGGTTTGGGGCGGGGCGGCGTCCGGCAGGACGTTTGCGGAGGCGTTCGTCGAGGCGAGCGGAGCAGGTTCGGTATTACCGGTGAAAATGAGCCAGTATCCCGCTCCGAGAACCGCGAGGACGCCGGCGAGCGAAAGAAGTAATTTTGCCATCGTTCGTGATGAGTACGGCAAGAATGCGAAAGCCCGAGGATATCCCCGGGCCGCATCCAATGAGTTCCTTACGAGAGATGCTTGCCGACCAGCTTGGTCATCTCGAACATATTGACCGTGGCCTTGCCGCCGAAGACCTTCTTGAGGGTCTCGTCAGCGTTGATGTTGCGCTTGTTCTTCGGATCCTGGAGACCGTTCTTTTTGATGTACTCCCAAAGCTTCTTCACGACCTCCGAACGAGCCATCGGACCCTTGCCGACCACCGCCGCGAGCTCGGGGCTAACCGTCATCGGCTTCATGAACGCTGAGTTTGCCATACGGACTAGGTAAAAATATGTAATTAATGAACTCCCCCATCATACCACCCCCCGGGAATCGGTCTACCGGGGATGTCCCCGCAGAGCACCCAGGGGTCTCGACGCCCCTCTCCAGGCGCGCGCCGGCATCGCGAAGAAGGTCGCGCGCCTGAAACCGCTCGCGGTCGTGAAAGGATGATCGCCGCGGAATGAAACGCGGAAGCGCGCGCCCCGCCGGGGCGCGCGCTTCTTTTCGAAACGCTATTCGGTCAAGTGCTTCTTGCGCTCCTCGAACTCCTTCGCGTCGATCTCGCCTTTCGCGTAGCGCTCCTTGAGTATTTCGAGCGCCGTGCCGCCCCAGGCGCGCCAGCCGTGCCAGCGCGTTCGGCCGGTAAGAT
>JAKALC010000019.1 GCA_021813335.1 bacterium
TCGATTTCGCCGAATGGGACAGGAAGTCACCGCCCCGAAAAAAACGCACGATCTGAGCGCGCAGGAATCCGAATAGGGGGCGTCAAAGGCGGGGTTCCTTCTTCCCTATGACGTACCGCTCCGCAACGATGCGAATGGCAAGAGCGAGCACGGCGAGGAATGTGAACGGATAGAGGAACGAATGGAAGCGCACGGGAGGCGCCCCATACATAAGATCGAGGAAGAGGCCGAGGCCGAGAGCGAGGAGCGCTCCGCGCGCCGCGACGGCGGCGAGAATGCCGAGGACGCCGAGCGGCCAGGCGGTGAGCGGCGCGAGGAGCGCGCAGAGGACGGAGAGCCAACGTATGAGAGCTTGCCTCGTCATACGCTACTGGCGGGCGGCGCCGTACGACGGCAGGATCTCAACGAAAGGCAGAGTAAAGACATTTGCCGGCAGGCGCAGATAGAGCGTCTTGGTCGAGTCGTTCTGCGGCGCATCGATATGGGCCACGACTTCCGAGACGTTGGCGGCGATATCGGGGAAGCGTATCGGGTCGCCCACGGAAACCGGGATGCCGGCGGGTATCTTCGCCGAAAGCGCGCCCGCCCCCTCCCCTTCCACGGTCACGGGTATGGTGCCGCGTAAGAGCCCCTGGTATGTGTTGCCCGCCGAAGAAAAGAGCGTCACGCGCGCCGTCGTCGCGTAGACGTCGGTTATCTGTCCGATGAGCGTTCCCCCGCCCGCCGAGACGAAGTCTCCGCGGCTTATCTCGAGGTTCTCTCCGATATCGATAACGAGCGTATCGTACGGTACGGCGGGCGGGCGGGCGATGATCGCGGCGAGGATGCCGCTGCGCGCGGCATCGACCCTGCCGAATTGCGCCTTGAGGGCGATGTTCTCCTGATACAGGGTGTCGCGGTCGGCATCGCGCGCCTCAAGCATAGCGAGCTTCTGTTCGAGGAGGGCGTTCTGTTCGGCCAAGCCCGCCTTCGAGGAAAATTGCGCGACGACCGCATGGACGGCGCCGCCGACGCCGCCGCCGTTGTTCTCGAGATACGCTGTCGCCCGCCAGAGCGTGCTGCCGAGCGGCGTCCGGAATGGTTCGATCAGGGCGAGGAGAAGCGCCAAGAGAAGCGCCGGTACGACGAACTTGAGCGCGGCGCCGCTCCGGCGCCGCGCGCCGGACCCGTACACCTGAGGCGGAAGATCACGAAACTTCATCGTCGTGTTCGATAAGAAGATTCCGGTGCTCCTCGAGGCTCTCGAGGACGACGCCCGTGCCGCGGACGACCGCGGTCAAGGGATCGTCGGCGACGTGGACCGGTATCTTCGACCATTCGGAAAGCAGCATATCGAGGCCGCGCAGGAGCGCGCCGCCGCCCACGAGATGTATGCCGCTCTTACCGATGTCGGAGAGGATCTCGGGCGGCGTCGTCTCGAGCACTTCGCGCACGGCGTCGATAAGCGAGTCGATCGAAGGCGAGATGGCCTCGCGGACGTCGTTGTCGGTGAGGACGAGCTCGCGCGGAAGGCCGGTGATAAGGTCGCGCCCGCGGACGAGCGCTTCGAGCGGCGAGGCCCCGGGAACGAGCGAGCCGATGGAGAGCTTCACGTCCTCGGCGGTCTTCTCTCCGATGAGTATCTTAAACTCCGAGCGCACGTGCGCAATGATGTCCTTGTTGAGCTTGTCGCCCGCGACGCGGAGATTCTTCGAGCGGACGATGCCGCCCAAAGAGATGACTGCGATATCCGACGTGCCGCCGCCGATGTCGACGATCATACTACCGAGCGCTTCCTTGACCGGAAGCCGGATACCGAGAGCCGCCGCCATCGGCTCCTCGATGATATGCACTTCTCGCGCGCCGGCGTTCATCGCCGCATCGCGCACCGCGCGTATCTCGACGTTCGTGATACCCGAGGGTACGCCGATGACGGCGCGCGGACCCAGCATCTTCTTCGCGGCGCCTTGCGAGCGGCTCACGAGATACGCGAGCATTTCTTCGGTCGCCTCGAAGTCCGACACGACGCCGTCGACGAGAGGTCGCACCGCCTCGAGATGCCCCGGCGTTCGGCCGAGCATCTGCTTGGCTTCGGCGCCGACCGCGACCACCTGGCCGGTCTTCTTGTTGATGGCGACGACCGACGGTTCGTTGATGACGATCCCCTTCCCGCGCAGATACACGAGAGTATTGGCGGTGCCGAGGTCGATGCCGACATCGCTTGAGAGAACGTTATAGAAGCGTTCACGCAGATTAGGCATAGGGCGGGCGGAGGTGCTCCAGTAATTCAGCCGCTGACAGAAATTCGGTCTTTCCACCCGCACGATGAGAGCACTCGAACTTACCCGCTGCAAGCGTCTTTTCGGACACGACGACGCGCAGCGGCAGACCCAAGAGATCGCTGTCCGCGAACTTTTCCCCGGCGCGCACGTCGCGATCGTCGTAGAGGACCTCGATGCCGTGGGCCGTGAGATCGCTGTAGAGTTCGTCGGCCTCCTTCTTCACGTCCTCATTGCCGCCCGAGAGTTCGACGAGATGAACCGTGAAGGGAGCGATCGATGCCGGCCACACGATGCCCTTCTCGTCGGCGAAGACCTCGACCACCGTGCCCATAAGGCGCGAGGTGCCGATGCCGTAGCAGCCGACGATCGGGTGCTTGTCGGTCCCGTCTTCCGCCTTGTAGGTGAAGTTGAATGCTTTCGGATACTTCTGCCCGAGATCGAACACGTTGCCCGCCTCGACAGCCTTGGCCTTCTTGAGATGATCTTTGCCGCAGCGGGGGCAGAGCTCCCCTTCCCCTTCCTTCGCCACTTCGACGTTGGAGCAGTAGTCGCACGAAGAGCAGTACACGATGTCGTCCTCGCCGGCGTCGGTGAGGACCATAAACTCGTATGAGATCTTCTCGCTGAAGGCGCCGCCGGAAGCTTCCGTCGCCTTGGCGACGAGCCCGCAGCGTTCGTAGATCTTGAAGTAAGCCTTTTTGACGGCGGCGTAGAAGCGATCGAAGTCCTGCTGCGTCTCGTGGAAACTGTACATATCCTTCATACCGAACTCGCGGCCGCGCATAATGCCCGATTTCGCGCGCAGTTCGTCGCGATACTTTTGTCCGATCTGGTAGATGGCGACAGGAAGGTCCTTGTACGACTGCACGTACTGCGCCGCGATGGGTGTCACGATCTCCTCCTCGCTCTGGCCGAGAGCGTACTCTTTCTCGGTGCGACTCTGCAGCTTGAAGAGCACGTCGACCGAGTCCCACGCACCGGTCTGCTTCCACGGCTCCGAGGGATGGAGGGTCGCCATACGGACCTCTTGGCCGCCAATGGCATCCATTTCTTCGCGGATGATGGCCTCTATCTTGGCGAGGGTGCGGAGCCCCAACGGCAGATACGAGTAGACGCCCGCCATTTCCTTATGGACATAGCCCGCGCGAATGAGGAGCTGCGCGTTCTTCGAGACCTCGTCTTTCGGAGCCTCCCGGCGCGTCTTGGTGAATAGCCGCGATTGCCGCATAGTGGGCTTATTGTAAAGGCAAAATCCTTTGTACGCAAAAGCCATCCGGCCGCGGGACATCCGATGTCCGGCAAGAGGCGCGGGGCGGGCGGAAAGGGCCGGGTGGAGGCCTAGAGGAGCCGTGCGATGTCGTGGTAGGTCACGGCGACCATAAGCGCGATGAGGAGGATGAAGCCGAACGCCGTAAGGTAGGTATTGAGCGTTTCGGAAATGGGCTTCCGGCGCACTCCCTCCACGGCGAGAACAAGGAGCCGGCCGCCGTCGAGGCCCGGTATGGGGATGATATTGATGAGCGCCAAATTGATGGAGATGAACGCGGCGAAAAGAAGGAGCGTGCCCGCGCCGTCCGCTGCGGCTGCAGCTCCGGCGCGGGCGATGCCGACGGGACCCGACACGTCGGCGAGATTCGCGCGGCCGAGGGCGAGATTCGAGAAGAAGGTCCACAGGCCTTGCGCCGTGAGCGAAGTTTCCTCCGCGGCAAGTTTCGCGCCCTCCCCGAGCGCCGCAAGCGGAGCGTACCGCTCCGTCGCGACGTAGGCGAATTCGACGCCGAGCGCTTTGTGCGAGGCGTCGTCCGGGATGAGGCCCGCGGCCGGCCGCGCTAGGAAGAGTTTTTTTTGCCCGCCGCGCAGAACGGTAAGGCCAATGCTCTCGTCTCCGTGCCCGCCGATGAAGGCGCGCGCCTCGCTGGGAGAGGCCGGCATCGGAAGCTTCGCCGTACCCGTCTCGATCGACTCGATGACGTCGCCTCCTTCGATGCCGGCGCGCGCCGCAGGAGAGCCCGGCAAAACGGCGATGATGGTGAGTTCCGTCGCCGCCCCTCCCGGAGCGACAGCCCCGTCGACGACGGTCGGTATGCCGATCATATAGGCCGCCGAAATGAGGAGCCAGGCTGCGGCGAGATTCATCGCGATGCCGGCGACGATGACCGCGGCCTGGACGAGCCGCGAGCGGCTGGCGAGGCTCCGGGGGTCGCCCCCGCCTTCGCTGAGGCGCTCGCCGTGGATGCGGACGAACCCGCCGAGGAGGATGAGATTGAAGGTGTAGTCGGTCTCACCGCGACGCACGCGGTAGACCCGCGGCGGGAAGCCGACGGCGAATTCATCGACGCGGATGCCGAAAAGCTTCGCCGCAAAAAAATGGCCGGCCTCGTGAACGACGATGAGCGCGACCAGGGTGAGGATAAAAATAATGAGGGTCATTGTATCATTCTAAGGTCCGACCTTAGAATATCGGGCGTTAGCTCGATATCTCTTTTTCCTTGCGCTCAAGCATCTCGTCGAACTTCTTCCCCGCCGCATCGACGCGCTTCTGCATCTCGTCCTTGCCGCGGAACTTGTCGTCCTCGGAGAGCTTCCCTTCCCGCTCGAGCTTTTGCAGGTCATTCCACACGACGTCGCGCGCCGCACGCAGCGAGATGCGCCCGCCTTCCACCTTGTCCTTCGCAAGCTTGCCGAGAGAGAGGCGGCGCTCGGCGGTCAATTCCGGAAAGAAGACTCGCACGCCCTTCTCATCGACGCTGACCGAGAGGCCGAGGTTCGCCGCGGTTATTCCCTTTTCTATCTCTTTGGCATTGCTCATATCCCACGGAGCGATGCGCAAGGAGCGCGCGTCGTCGACCGAGATCGTCGCAAGCTGATTGATAGGCATCCGCGTGCCGTAGCTCTCGACGAGGACCCCGTCGAGGATGGCGGGCGTCGCGCGGCCGGTGCGGACGCTTGCGAGCTCGCGCGCGAGATGCTCGGTGATCTCCGCGATCTTTTTTTCGAACGGTTTGAAATCGTAGGCCATAGGGTAGAAATGAGAGACGTTAGTGATTAGCCGCTGGAAACAAGTTTAGCATATTACATATTAGGAGCGGAATCGGTGAGCGGCGGGCGGATATAGTTTGACGAGCGGGTCCGTGCTCGTGTCGTACGCCCGAGCGGGAGCGAGGTAGCGGCCGTAATGGATGACTCGATGCGCGAAGCCGACCCATTCCTTTTTCGGCAGAAGCTCCATAAGATCGCGCTCGACGCGCACCGGGTCCTTGTAGTCGGAGAGGTCGAAGCGGCTCGCGAACCGGAGCACGTGCGTGTCCACGGTGATACCCGCCACGACACCATAGGCGGTCGCGAGTACGACCGTCGCGGTTTTGCGCGCGACGCCGGGCAGAAGCAGCATCTCCTCGATCGTCTTCGGCACGTTTCCGCCGAACTCCGCTTTGATCATACGCGCCGCAGCCAGGATATTTTTCGTTTTGTTCCGGAAAAATCCGGTCGAGCGGATATCATTTTCGAACTCCGCGGGCTTCGCGTTGACGTAGTCGTCGAGCGTCCGGTATTTTTTGAACAATGTTTCGGTGACCATATTCACCCGCTTGTCGGTGCACTGCGCGGAGAGCTGCACCGCGACCAAGAGTTCGAGAGGGTTCCCGAAGTTGAGCTCTATCTTCGCGCGCGGGAACATTTTTTTGAGCGCGGCATCAAGCTTCGCGATGCGCTCTTTCCGTTCGGCGAATTTTTCAGGCGTCATAGTGTTCTCGTATCAGCTGTCACTTCGCTGTGGGGAGCGATGCCGCGAGGTGCTCGAAGATCATCTTGAGCGAGGGCGAGCGGTCGGAGAGATACGAGCGCAGCGCAGCTATTTCGGAAAGGCCCTCGGCGAGCGAATGCTTGCCCGCGCCGTTCGCTTTGGAAAAGCGCCGGTGGAGCTCGAGCTCGAGAGCGTTGAGGAACGCGCGCGAGCGGGCGCGGACATCCTCCCCGTCGTCCTTCACGAGAGCGGCTATGAGCGCCGTCCGCTCCTTATACGCCGCGGCGAGGAACGCGTGCGCCCGCTCGCGCGCATCCCCTTCCCCCGCAAGAGCCGCGGAAAGCTCCGCGGGATACGGCAAGCAGCGCGAGCGCAGGGTCGGCAGAAGAACGCCGTGCGGCACGATGAGCACGAATACGGCGCCCCGTTGCGGCTCCTCGAAGAGTTTGAGCAGCGCCTGCTGGGCTTCGCTCGTTATCGAGGAGGCGGCGACGACGAAGAGCGCCCGCCCGCTCGTCGCCCTGAGCGCCGCGCGCCCCCGGAGCTCGCGCGAGTCGTCGATGCCGAACTTTTCGCGGGAGAGCACGAAGACGTCGGGGCTGTCGTCCGGAAGCCCGAGCGCGCGGCGCGCGCCCTGAGCGAGCGATTCGGCGAGCGTCGTGTCGCCCTCCAGCACATATGCGTGATGCTCCAGCATAGGACGCGGCTACCGCTTCGCGACGATGGCTTTCTTGTACGTGTCGAGATGCTCCAAGGCGACGCCCGTGCCGTTCGCGACGCACAGGAGCGCGTCCTTGGCGACGACCGCCTTGACCCCCGTGCGGCGCAGTACGAGCTCGGGAAAATTGCGCAGCAAGGACGTGCCGCCCGTCATAATGATGCCGCGATCGATGATGTCGCTCGCGAGCTCGGGCGGCGTTTCCGCGAGGACGTCGCGTATCGCCTTCACCATTTCGCGGAGCTCCTTCCCCATCGCCCGCACGATGTCGTTCGTCTTCACTTCGACGGAGCGCGGGAGGCCGGTGATGAAATCGCGCCCCTTGATGACGGCTACCGTCTCCTCCTCGACCGGAACGGCCGAGCCCACGGCGATCTTCACGCGCTCCGCGGTCTTGTCGCCGATCGCGAGGTTGTAGGTCTTTTTGATATGGTCGGCGATGGCGTGATCGAGCCGATCGCCCGCGCACTTGACCGAGGTCGAAAAAACGATGCCGCCCAAGGAGATCACCGCGACGTCGATGGTGCCGCCGCCGATGTCGACGATCATATGCCCGTGCGATTCGTGGATGGGGATGCCGGCGCCGATGGCCGCGAGGATGGGCTCCTTGACGACGTAGGCGCTTTTGGCTCCGGCGCGCACCGCCGCTTCGACGACCGCGCGGCGCTCCGTCGAGGTGACGCCCGCGGGCACCGACACCATCACCTCGGGCCGGAAGAACTGGTAGCGGCCGAGCGCCTTGCCGATGAAGTAGCGCAGCATCGCCTCGGTCACGCGGTAGTCGGCGATGACGCCGTCCTTCATCGGGCGGTACGCGACGATCTCGCCCGGCGTCCGGCCGATCATCTCTTTCGCCTCGACGCCGACCGCGAGGATGCGCTTGTCTATTTCGGAAACGGCGACGACCGAAGGCTCATTGAGCACGACCCCTTTCCCGGGGACGAAAACGAGCGTATTGGCGGTACCGAGGTCGATGCCGAGTTTTGGCGTAAAAAAGCTCATACGGTCGGGTCAGGCGGCTGGTTCGCGTCGTATCGACAAGCCGACTCTTCCGAGGCGCGCCTCGATGTCCTCGTAGCCGCGGTCGATGACGTAGGCATTATCGACAATCGAAGTCCCGTCCGCAACCGCCGCGGCGAGAATGTACGCGAGGCCGGCCCGCAGGTCGGGCGCCTCGAGCTCCTTGCGGGAGAGCCGCTTGGGGCCGCGGATGAGTATCTTGTGCGGATTCATCACCGTGATGTCGGCGCCCATCCGCACGAGGTCGTCGGCGTAGCGGAAGCGACCGTCGAAAATAGTTTCGAGAATGGTCGCCTCGCCCGACGTCTGCGTGAGGAGCACGGCGTAGAGGGCCTGCAGATCGGTCGGGAAACCCGGATACTCGTGCGTCTGGATGGAAATGCTCTTAAATTTTTCGTTCGGCACATCGCCCGCCGCCACGCGCACGAAATCGCGGCCGACCTCGAGCGGCACGCCGGCGCGGGAGAGAGCAGAAAGGAGCGACCCCAGATGCTTCGGCTCGCAGCCGCGGATCGCGAGGTCCTTCCCGGCAAGCGCGCCGAGGATGATGAAGCTGCCCGCGTCGATGCGGTCGGGGGGCATACGCATCGTGCGGCCTTCCGCGCGGAGCGGCTTTCCCGCGGTGCCCCTGATGTGCACGGTCGTCGCGCCGGCGCCTTCGATCCGAGCGCCGCACTCGTTGAGGAACGCCGCGAGGGCCGGTATTTCGGGTTCCATAGCGGCGTTCTCGAGCACGGTCTCGCCTTCGGCGAGGACCGCGGCGAGCATCAGGGTCTCGGTCGCCGTCACGGAGACCTTCGGGAAGAAAATGCGCGCGCCGCGGAGCGTACCGCCCCGCGGCGCGCGCACGGTGAAGTTGCCATCCGCATCCTCCTGCGTCGAAGCGCCCATCGCCGCGAATCCCATAAGAAAGAGGTCGATAGGGCGCTCGCCCAAAACGCATCCGCCCGGGAACGGGAACTTCACTTCGCCCATATCGGCAAGCATCGGGCCCGTGAGCACGATCGAGGCGCGGATGCGCGACGCTATCGAACGTTCGAGTTCGGGCTTCCATTTCTTAGGCGGCACGATGGCGACCACGTCATCCGTGCGGTCGATCCGCGCCCCGGAGGAGCGCAGGATCTCCGACATCCTCTCCACGTCCTCGATCTGCGGCATATTCTCAAGCCTCACCTCGTCTTCGAAAAGGATGCTCGCCGCGAGCGCTTTGAGCGCCGCGTTCTTGGCGCCGCGTATGAAGAGCTCGCCTTTCAGCGTTTTTTTGCCGCCGAGCCCCTCGATGACGAATCGCTCCTTCGTGGTTCCCTTGTCCATTGGCTTCTCATTGTACGGCGAAGCCCCGAAAAGCC
Organism: bacterium; assembly: GCA_021813335.1. Lineage (GTDB taxonomy): Bacteria > Patescibacteriota > Minisyncoccia > Phycocordibacterales > SBAW01 > JAKALC01. The sequence continues at coordinate 9,091 of JAKALC010000019.1, forward strand.
CAAACGTGGGGCGTCCGGAGGATATTGACGACATATTATAAACGTGCTAAAATTGTTTCATACGATCCTTCAATCAACCGCGAACGCCCCTTTCCGGGTCGTTCGCTTTTTAGAGGAGGCCCTATGGCCGCTGCCGTATGCAGTATTTCCGAACTTCCGTTCCCGCGTTTCGTCGCCGCGTCGCTCTTCGACCACATAGGCCGCCCCAGCTACACGGAGCGCGGTATGGTCGCGAAGAAGATCGAGGGGGTTTGCTTTCCCTTCGTGACGATGGGGTCGACGCCTGGTTACCCGGCGCCGATCTACACGCTGCTCGTGCGAACGAGCCGCGGCAGCTTCAGGATCGACGTGTCGAGGAAGCTTTTCGATCTGACCCGGGTGAAGGATCTCGTCCCCGTCAAGTACCGGGTCGGGCGCATCTCCGGCCTCCTCAAGGGCCGGCGCCTCTAAGGCGCCGGGACAAATCACAGCCGACGACTCTGCGAGTCGTCGGCTGTTTTATTTGCGCTTCTCCTGCGTACAATGATGGTATGTGGGTGGTATCGATCTTGCCTCTCGGAAAAGCGGCCCCTCAACGGGAGCTTTCCTATTTCAGCCCGGCTGATCTCGAAGAGGGCGGCGTCGCGAAGATATCCGCCCGCGGCAAGACGGCATTCGGACTCGTGATACGCTCCTCTCCGCTCTCGGAAATGAAGCAGCACGTGCGGGCGGCGGGATTCGCGCTTCAAAAAATTTCGGGCGGCGCGCGGCGCATCGTCACGCGAGAGTTCCTACACGCCGCGTTCGAACTCGGGAGAGAGCACGCGTGTTCCGCAGGGGCCGTTCTCGCGGACCTCATCCCGGCGGCTATTCTTGAGGCGGCCTCCAAGCTTCCCGAAGCCGTGTTCGTTCCCCTTTCGGCGGAAGCACCGGGGGAAAGACCGGCCGAAGAATTCCTCGCCGGGCCGCGCGATGCGCGCATCGCCGCATATGCGAAACTTGCCGCAGAGACACTCTCGGCAGAGAGATCATTTCTTTGCATCGCACCGACGGTCGCCGAGGCGGCGCGCATCGCGCGCGAGCTCGACCGCGCTGCAGGTGGCGTTGTTCTCCTGCACGGCGCCCTTTCGAAAAAACAAATGCGCGAAACGTGGTCGCGCGCGGCTAAGAGCGCTCGGCCGCTCGTCATCGTCGGAACGGCGCTCGCGCTTTCGTCTCCCCGGCGAGATATCGGCTGCGTCGTTCTCGAGCGGAGCGCTGCGTCGGCCTATGCGCGCGACGAGCGCCCCTTCCTTTCCATAGGCGCGTGCGCGCGCGCCCTCGCGCGCGCCCTCGGCGCCCGCTTCGTAAGCGCGGCCGCTGCGCCGACCGTCGACGCCGTTTTCCGCGTGAAGAAAATCCAGGAAGCACCCGGAGCGAAGCTTTGCGTGCCCGTGGCGGTCATAGATATGCGGCCGCCGAAGATACACGACGCCCCGGCGCACCTCCGCGCGGCGAAAAAGACATTCGCGGTCTTCTCCGACGAAGCGCGGGAGCGCATCGGGGAGGCACTCGCCGCCCGGGAGAATGTGCTCGTCATCGCCGCGCGCCGGGGCCTCGCGACCCAGACGGTCTGCGACGACTGCGGCACGATCCACTCCTGCGAAACCTGCGGGAAGGCGCTCGCCCTCTTCGAGCGCGGCGGCGCGCGGCGCTTCGAGTGCCCGTACTGCGGCGCCGTGGAGAGCGCCCGCGCGAAATGCCGCACCTGCGGCGGCTGGCGGCTCTCGCCGCTCGGCATCGGGCTCGAGCGCGCCGCTCTGGAATTGGAAAAGCTTTTCCCCGACGCCCCGCTCTTCGTTGCGGATGAAGCCGTCCTCGCGAAGCCGGCATCGGCCTCCCGCCTCGCCGCGGAGGCGGAAGCGGCCCGAGGCGCCATCTGCGTCGGGACCGAAGGCGTTCTCCCCTATCTCGCGGCACCCGTAGCGCTCGCCGTCGCCGCCTCGATCGAC
>JAKALC010000020.1 GCA_021813335.1 bacterium
GCGCGCGGCGTCTTTGTCGGTCGGATCGCCGATGCGCGCGGTGAAATCGCCGAAGAGGATGATGATCTCGTGGCCGAGTTTCCGAAGCCGCTCGAGGAGCAGAAAGTTGGTGGCATGTCCGAGATGGAGCTCGGGGCCCGTCGCGTCGGCGCCGATGTAGATGCGCAGACGCTTGCCGCCCATAAGCGCCTTCTTGAAGGCCTCCCTCGAGGGCAATATCTCGGCGACGCTCCGCGAGAGCGCCTCGTCCACGGCGCGCTCATCGGTCGATACCAGAATACCGCGTCCCCCGAATAGTCGCATACGACGTTACTGTATCACATCGGGCACGGCGATGATAACGAGGGGCGTTCGTGGTACCATACGGCGATGGCCTCCTCGCCCCTCCTCCGCGCGCTCCGCACTCACCGCCGCCTCGTCGTCCTCTGGGTCCTCGGCGTTCTTTTTTTTATAGCCGGCATTACTGCGCTGTGGGCGGCATCGCTCAAGATCCCCGATCTGTCCTCGATCGAGCAGCGCAAGATCGTGCAGTCGCTCAAAATCTACGACCGCACCGGCCAAGTCCTCCTCTACGACCTCAATAAGAATATCGATCGTACGAACGTCCCGCTCTCGCAGATATCGCCGAACATCCAGCACGCGACGATCGCGATGGAAGACCCGACGTTCTACCAAAACCCCGGCGTCGAATGGACCTCCATCATCCGCGCCTTCTTGGCCGATGTGACGTCGCTCGGCGCCGTGCAGGGCGGCTCGACGCTCACTCAGCAGGTCGTGAAGCAGACCATCCTCTCGGGCGACAAAACGATCACCCGGAAACTCAAGGAGATCGTTCTCGCGCTCAAACTCACGCGGATGCTCCCGAAGGACCAAATCCTCGAGCTGTATCTTAACCAGGCCCCGTACGGGGGCAGCATCTACGGCGTCGAGGAGGCGAGCCAGCAATTCTTCGGCGTGCCGGCCTCGCAGGTGACCGTTCCTGAGGCGGCCTATCTTACCGCGCTTCTCGCGGCGCCGACCTACTACTCGCCCTACGGCAACAACCGGGCCGAGCTCGACGCGCGCAAAAACATCGTGCTCGACAAAATGTACGAGCACGGATACCTGAGCGCCGAGGAGCGCGACGCGGCGAAGGCCGCAGAGGTGGCTTTCCTGCCGCAGAGAACGACCGCCATACAAGCCCCCCACTTCGTGTTTTATGTCGAGCAGTATCTCGAGCAGAAATACGGGCCCGACGTGCTCTCGCAGGGCGGATGGAAGGTAACAACAACCCTCGACGCCGACCTGCAGGCGCAGGCCGAATCGATCGTCCGCGCCGGCGCGCTTTCGAACGCGCAGAATTTCAACGCGTCGAATGCCGGTATGATCGCGCTCGATCCGAGGAACGGCCAAATCCTCGTTATGGTCGGATCGCGCAACTACTTCGATACGGAGATCGACGGCAACTACAACGTGACGCTCGCCCTGCGCCAGCCGGGGTCCGCGTTCAAGCCTTTCGCGTACGCGGTCGCGTTCGAAAAAGGATATACGCCGGATACTGTGCTCTTCGACGTGCCGACGCAGTTCTCAACATCCTGTAAGACGACCGACTATACGAACGACAACGGCTGCTATTCCCCGGGAAACTACGACAACAAGTTCCGCGGCCCGATGACGCTGCGCGATGCCATAGCACAATCGATCAACGTCCCTTCGGTCGAGGTGCTGTATCTCGCCGGCATCTCCGACACCCTCGAACTCGCCAACGCGATGGGAGTGACGACGCTCGGCGACCCGAACCAATACGGCCTCACTCTCGTCCTCGGCGGCGGCGAAGTCACCCTGCTCCAAATGGCGAGCGCGTACGGCGCCTTCGCCCAGAACGGTATGCACTACCCCGCGACCGCGGTCCTCAAGATCGAGGACCAGGACGGCAATACGATCGAAGACAATAGTAATCCGGTCGGAACACAGGTTATGCCGACCTTTGTCGCCGAAGAGATCAACGACATCTTGTCGGATCCGGTCGCCCGCGCGCCTCTCGGCGAGAACGAGTTGGTGAGCTTCCCTGGCTACGACGTCGCGGTGAAAACGGGCACCACGAACAATTACCGCGATGCTTGGACCATCGGCTACACGCCGAACCTCGTCGTCGGCATTTGGGCCGGGAATAACGACAATACGCCGATGGTGAAGAAAGTGTCCGGCTTCATTGTGGGCCCTATGTGGCACCAATTTATGCAGTATGCACTCGCTAAAGAGCCGGCGGCGGCGTTCTCGAGAAGCGACGAGAACCCGACCCTGGGCCTCAAGCCCGTGCTGCGGGGTATCTGGCAAGGAGGCGCTACCTCTATCGTCGATTCGCGCACTGGACAGCTTGCGACCGCGGCGACGCCTCCGCAATTTCTCCAGGAAGATGCCGTCTGTGACGTCCACTCAATCCTCTACTGGCTCGACAAATCAAATCCCGACGGGCCCGCGCCGGGCGCGGGAAGCACCGATCCCCAATTCCCCTACTGGGAGAGCGCTGCACGCGCTTGGGCGGCCCAGAACGGTTGTACTCAAGGAACCCAAGTTGTCATCGGGCCGGCGACGCCGGCGATGCTCGCCGCGGAGAGCGGGCAATCCGGAACCTCGACCCTTCCCCACTGACCCCAGATCTCAGCGGATATCTTTCAGCGTCGGGCCGGCTTTCGCGCGCGCGGCGGCAAGGAGCTCATCCTTATGGAGCCGCATCTCCGATTTTACGACTCCTGGGAGCGCGACTTCGGCGACGCCGCCGCGGACGCGGATATCGCGCTCCTCAACCTCAATCGAGAGCACTTCTCTGAGCGCGTGCTGCACCGCCCGCGCCACCGCGCGGCCGGGCGGTAGAAAATTCTTGAACTTCTCGAGATAGGCCCCTATGCCGTCCATAACGATCTCCTGGAACCCTACCGATTCATCGGCATCGCCAGATACATATACGACGTGTCCGCCGCGTCCCTCACAACCATCGCCTTCCCGGGCCCGTTCGCTTGAAGGCGGACACTCTCTCCTATAATCGGCATAAGGCCGTCGGCCAAATAGCGGCTATTGAACGACATAGAAATCCCCTCGCCCGACACGGCAGCCTTGAGCACACACTCTTCCTCTCCAACGTCGCTGTTCCTTGATGAAAGTTCGACGATCTTTTTCTTCGGATCTACCCCGAAAGAGACTTGCATAAATTTATCACTGAAAACGGTAAGCCCTTTGAGGGCCTGGGAGAGGTCGTCGCGAAGGACCACGGCCTCGGTCGAAAAATCTTTCGGGATGATCTGGCGATAGTTCGGGAAGGTCCCGTCGAGAAGACGGCTCGTGTAGTATACTTTGTCGACCTGAAGCGATATTTGATTGTCGTTATAGTAAACCTCGACGTCGCCCGACGCCCCCTCAAGAATACGGATGAGCTCGGCCGCGTTTTTCGCCGGAATAAGAAGCGGTGAGACGCCGCCCCGGCTCTTAAGCGGCGTTGTTTTCTCAGCGAGCCTGAATGAATCAGTCGCCGCGAAATACAACTTCCCCGCATCGCCGGAAACAAAAACGCTCTGAAGTTCGGGTTTTATAGTGCTTACCGCCGAACAAAAAATGACGCTCTTGAGTCCGCGCATAAGGTCGGAACCGCGAACAGTGAACGAGTGTTCGGCGGAAACCTTCGGAAGCGATGGGAAATCGTCGTGGGGCACAGTTTTTATCGACGCCGACGATTTGTCGGTATGAAGTTTGAGAACGCCGCCGGCAACCGACCCTGAGACCGACGGGCTTTTTGTGTTTGAAACGAAGCCAAGGACGGTCGCCGACGAAACCGCGCACACCCCGCCCTCGATAACCTTTGCCGGGATCGATATCTCAACACCGCATTCGAGATTCGTCGCGCGAAGCGTCAAAACGCCGCTCTCACCGACAACAAGGATTGAATTGAGTACGGGAAGGTTTGTTTGTTTTTGAACAAACCTCGCGGCGAGCGACAGTGCTGAGAGAAGTTGGGTTGTAGCTGTCTCAAATTTCATATCAGGATCTTGGGTTGTTGGTAATCACCCGCAGGTTTCTTGGGTCTTTTGTATTTATATATAAATAAATAATGAAGAATAAGAAGGGTGTGTTAGTTAGTGGAAAATTAATTCCAACTTTGTTTTTCAATAACTTTTCACTAAAAGAATCCCTTTGTTCGTGGGTATAAGTTTTGGTGGAGGTATTCATAAGGTTTTTATGGTTATAGATCGTTCGGTTCTACCCACAGCTTTTCATATCTTACCCACAAGGCTGCCCACATTATTTCAACATCATACGGATCTGCTGGATCTCTTGGGCGAGAGCGGCGTTTGTTTTTATCTCCTCGCGCATCTTGTCGCACGAGTGTATGACGGTGGTGTGGTCGCGGCCGCCCAACTTCTCGCCTATCGTTGGGAATGATATGTGGAAATCCTCACGAAGCACGAACATAATGACCTGTCTCGGCCTCACGACCTCTTTCCGGCGGGTTTTTTCGTAAATAACCGGCTCTTCAATGCCGTAAAAATCAGCGATCGTTTTAATGACCTCCTGTATCGAGACGGCTTTCTTGGGAGAGTTCGCCGCGCGCAACAGGACCTTAACGTCGGCTATCGTGAGCGGCTCTTGGCGCATCTCGCTCGAAAGGAGGAGGATATTGAGCGCACCCTCAAGCTCCCGCACATTCCTTTCGACCGACGAGGCGATGTAATCGAGAACGTCGTCGGGGAGGACGGCGCCGCGCGCGGCCATCTTGGTGCGGATGATGGCGACGCGGCTTTCGTGGTCGGGCGGCGTTATGGACACGATCATCCCCTGGTTGAAGCGCGATTTGAGGCGGTCGACCAGTTTTTGGATCATATTGGGGTGCTGGTCGGACGAGAAGATGAGCTGTTTGTTCTTATCGAAAAGGGCGTTGAAGAGATGAAAGAGCTCTTCCTGGGTCCCGCTTTTCCCGGAGAGGAATTGTATATCGTCCATAATGAGGAGGTCGTACTCGCGGTACTTCTCCTTGAAGGCCGGGATGCGCCCCCCCTGCATCGCGGAAACATATTCGAGATAGAACTTTTCCGAGGTGATGTAAAACACTTTGCGCTCCGGCGCCTTGGCGCGGAAGTGGTTGCCGATCCCCTGGATCAGGTGCGTCTTACCGAGGCCGGTCTCTCCATAGATGAAGAGCGGGTTGTACGATATCCCCGGCTTTTTGACGACCGCCTGCGCGGCGGCGTAGGCGAGCTCGTTGAAGGGGCCGACGATGAACGTATCGAAGGTATAGCGCGGGTTCAGGTTGGTTTGGGTGTGGATGGTTTCAAGCGGGAGCTCGTTCGCGCGCGCGGGCGGCGCGACTTCCGCCGCCTTGCTCGGGTGCTTCGAGATGATGTATTCGACCGACCGGACGCTGGGAGAGAGCTGCCGCAGCGACGCGAGGATAAGCTTGTGGTACTTCGTCATAAACCAGTCGCGGACGAACTGGCTCGGGACGCCCACAAAAACAACCCCATCGTCGACGCGCACGACGTGGGTGTCGCGGAACCAAGTACTGAACGCGGCTTTAGGGAGCGTCAGCTCGAGATCGGTCAGTGCGTTTTCCCACAGCTCGCGCGTCGTTGTCATACGTACCAGGCATTATAGGCGCCCGCGGCCCGCGTGGGAACTACCGGAAACCCGCGGCGTTTTCTAATATGTGGATAGTTTGGGGATAACCCGGGGCGGCCGGGCGCGGAGCTTTTCATACCCGTTTTTTTAGTGTATTGTTGTCCTATGAAAAGAACCTACCAGCCGAAAAAGAGGAAGCGCGCGAAGTCGCACGGCTTTCTCGCGCGCAAACGCACCGCCGGAGGGCGGAAGACGGTCGTCCGCCGCCGCCGCAAGGGCCGCGCCCGCCTCACCCCCTAAGACCAAGAGCTTCACGCTATGCTTCCCGCGCGCCGTCGTCTGCGCTCGAGCGAGGTCGCGGATATTATGCGCCGCGGCGCCCCGCGCCGCGGCTGCTTCACAACGGCGCGCGTATCACCGAGCGGGGATGCTACACTGAGGGTGGCGGCGGTCGTTCCGAAGTCGCTCGCAGGAAACGCGGTCGTGCGCAACCGAGTCCGCCGGGCGCTCTACCGGGCCGCCGCCGCCCTTCCCCACGAGAAGGGCGCCAGCATCGTCGTTTTCGTGCGCACGATACCGCCGCCGCCCCTCGCCCCCGCCTTTCTCGACGACCTGAAGCATATTGTCGGGCCCGGGCGCTGACCACTTGCTATGTTCCAAACCTTCCTCGTCCAGCCGATCTATAACGCCTTCATCTTCATTTTGGGCGTCGTTCCGCACGGCGACGTCGGCCTCGCCATCATCATCCTGACGCTCGTCGTGCGCGCCATTTTTTACCCGACGTTCGCGTCGTCGATACGGACGCAGATGGCTATGCAGGCCGTCCAGCCCGAGCTCGCCCTCATCAACGAAAAATACAAGGACGACACGATGGAGCGCTCCCGCCGAACGGCCGAGCTCTTCCATCTGCACCGCATCCGGCCTTTCTCTCTCATCGTGTCGGCGGTCGTCCAGGTCGTATTCTTCATCGCGCTCTCCTACGCCTTTTTCCGCTTCGGGCTCCCCAACATCCGCACCGATCTCCTTTATTCGTTCGTTTCCACCCCTGCCGCCGTCAATCAGCATTTCCTCGGCTTCCTTGATCTGACGACCTCCCACCACCTCTTCCTCACCATCCTCATCGTGGGGCTCCAGTACGCCGTCATCAAGCTCTCGCTCTCGCGCACGAAGCAGGGGGGTGTTAGCCTCTCTCCGGCCCAGCGCGCCGCCCAGGAAATGCAGCAGAAGATGATGCTCTACCTTTTCCCAGGGATGATGGCCTTTATCGCCTATTCGTTCCCCGGCGCGGTCGGCCTCTACCTCGCCGTCTCGAACGCCGTCTCCCTCGCCCAAGAGGGCCTCATCCGCCGCAAACCGCTCTAAGCTCCGGCTCCCGGCCCGCTCTATTGCCTCGCAAGCTATCTGCGAGTATTGTGGTTTTATGGATACGGCGAAGCTGCAAACTCTTGTTGCGCGTCTTCTCGAAGCGCTCGGCGCCCGGGTCGAGGACATTTCGGTCTCGGGAGAAACGCGGGTTGTGGCGCAGGTCTCAACACCCGACGCCCAGGCCCTAATCGGGCCCGGCGGAGCCCATCTTCAAGCACTCAATGTCCTCGCGCGGCGCCTTGCGGAGGCGGAGACCGGCGAGCGCTCGACGCACTTCCTCATTGACGTCAACAATTATCACGCGGACCGCCTCAAAACGCTCTGCGAGAACGCTCAGCTTCTCGCCCAGCGGGCGCGCCTCTTCAAGCACGACGTTGAGATGAGCCCCACGGGCTCGTATGAACGCTTGGTCATCCACGAGCTTTTCTCATCCGACCCGGAAATAGCGACCGAGTCGCAGGGCGAAGGAAAAACGCGGCACATTGTGCTCAAATACAAGACCAAAAGCCTCTAGGCCATAAAAATCCCGGCATAAGCCGGGATTTTTATGGGGCCGGACTGAGGCGCACGCCCCACAGAACCCCGTCGTCTTTCGATATGAAGGAAAGGTAGCGGTCGTCGGGCGATACGGAGATGTTGGTGATGTCCGAGGTCTCTCCCCCGTCGCGCGTCCCGGGTGTCGCTATAGGGACGAGGGTGTTCGTCGCTCTGTCGATGTACGCGATAATGTTAGGCAGGCTCGCCTGCCCGCGATGCCAATAATCGAGGAACCCTGACGGCAAGCCGCCCGCCGCCGCGGCGCAGTAGGCGCGAGCGCCGTTTTTCCCGTGCGGGGCGCCCCACGCGCACTGCTCCGGCAGGGGGGCGGAGAGGGACGGCGGATACGAGACCACGAAGGTCGCGCCGGTCGAGAGCGTCATCATAAAAGCGCTCGCGTTCGTTCCGTCGTCGGTCCGATACAGGGCGTAGGCCCCGGTCGGGTCCTCGAGCGCGGTCAGGCCCTGTCCGTAGAGGGTCGGCGTCGCGGCCCCTGTGCGCGCATTTATCGTGAGTGCGACGCCGGGAACGCTCGCGGCGCTCGCGGTGTATGCGAAGAGGTTCGCGGCCGTCGGCCACGAGAGGATGAACTGCGAAAGCGGGAGCGAGAACAGTTTTTTCGGATTGCCCCCGTCGGGATTCGCGAGGTAGCCGTCCGCGCCGCCCTCGGCGTTGCGGACGAGGTACGCGACCGACTTGCCGTCAGGCGATGCCGCGAGGCTTAGGATGTTGTCGACAAGAAAACGGACCGCCGGCGCCGCGGCGCTCGAGGTGGCCTGCGCCGCGACGGGTGGAAGAGAGATATGCGCGCTTTTCACCGCGCCGTCGCTCATATACTCCACGATGACGCCGCGCCCGCTCTCGGTCCACACCGCCTCCTCGACGCCGGGGATGGTGGTGTTGGAAACGGGCAGGGCCACGGAGCCCGGGACATCGAGCGGCATATCGAGCACGTGGCCGTCGCCTCCCGTAACGTAGCGCGCGACGGTCGTGGTCGGGCGCGAAGTCTCGATGATCATAGCGCCGACGACCGGGCCGTCCGCTATTTTGAATACGGCGGGGAGCTGCGCCCCGGCGCCCGCCGACGTGAACACGGGAAGCGCCCCCGCGCTCACGCCCCCCTGCCCGAGCGGGACCTGGCTTACGGCGCCCGTCGTCGTACCGAAGGACGGGATGCCGGCGGCTCCGCTCGGGGCGCTTCCCTGGAACGCACGGTAAATGAAGTAGCCGAGCGCCAGGACGAGGACGACGACGCCGAACACGATGCCGATTTTTTTAAGGTCGAGTTCCATACGGCTCTATATCGGTTGTATCTGGGTTATATTCGCGGGCACCACGGTGCAGAGGCTCGTCGCGGGGTCGATCGTCCCTCCCTGCGCGAGGCAGCCGATATTCTCGAGATTGAACACCACGAGTCGGGGGTTGATGATCTGCAAAATAAGCACCGAGGCGACAAGAAGGAGGAGGCCCCACACCGACGCCTTCATCCGCTCGACCGCCTTGCTCTTTTCGCCCGCGACGCTCGAGGTCATATACACGATGCCGCCTACCGTGAAAGCGCCGACGCCGAGGAGAGCTCCGACGGAGATCAGAATGGGAAACAGATAGTTGAGGTACCCCGCGAGGCCGGTGATCGCTCCCGCGGGCTGTCCCGAGAGGGGCGACGAGAGAGGTTCCAAGGGCTGGTACTGGAGCTGGCAGCCGCCCTGGACCTGCGAACAGTCGGTAGTTGGTTGCGGGTTCACGGTGGTGCCGGCAGCGGCGGGGCTGCAGAAGTAAGTGGTCGGAATCGCCGGAGAATTTGCGACACAGGGGGCCGATGCCGGGCACTGGTTGTTGCAGCCGGCCGCGGTGAATGAGTTTACCGACGGCATACCGCTCTGGATTGTCGACGTTTTGACGCAGAGGTAGGCCTGTCCGGTCTGGCTTGGATTTACGACGCATGTTTCGTCGGCGTTGCACGATACGAGAAACTGGCTGTTGCACTTGCTGACATCGACTACTTGGTAGGAGGATGCCTCCGCAAAAAGAGGCAGGACGGCGAGCGCGGCCAGCGCGGCGATCGGCAATATTTTTTTAGTCATTGAATTCATCATAGCCCGAAGAATGAACCGCCGCCTTGGGCGCCGAAGAGTACCGAGGCCGTCGTTTGTGCCGCCTGTAAGATCCGCGCCGTGTCGTTGTTCTGGAGCAGTACGGAGAGCCCCGCGCTCCCCTGCCCCGCTCCGGTCTGCCGCAGTGTGAGCTCGCCCTGCGTCGTGTTGGGGCCCGTTATATCCTGTCCGTTGAGCTGCCAGGAATATTGGAGAGCGCCGCGGCGCGCGCTTTCGATCGAGAAGAAATAAGGCTCCGCGCGCACGGTGAGTTCCGAGGACGGCATCGAGAATTGAGCACCGAGCGCCTGGTTGTAGAGAACGCCGCGCAAAGGGTCGTGCTCGTAGAGGACGAGCGCGGGCCGCACTGCCGGTATGGTTATCTCCGCGTGGCCCGCCGTGGCGGCGCCGTAGAAAGCGTCGACGGAGACCGTCTCGCCGAGATGGAGCTCGTCGCTCGTGAACGCGAAGACGTTCTGGCCGAGACCTGACTGCGCCGGCATAGGAGAGCCGTTGAGCCGCCATTGGTAGGAAAGACCGCTTGCCGCGACGAGAGCTCCCCCCTCGAGAACGGTCGGGAAGGCGACGACCCGGACTGCGGCCCCGGGGCTCATCAGGGCCTTGCCGCGGTAGAAGGGCGGGACGGTCGTGTTCGCTTCCCACACAAGCGAGAGCTGCGACGGGTTGAAGACGAACGTATGCTCGAGCGTGCCGTAGTCGGACGAGTTGATGACGACGTCGACCCTTGTCGTTTTGCCGAGGCCGCCGGTCGTGAAGGAAAAGGTCCGCACGCCGATGCCGGATCGCACGGAGGTGCCATCGACGCTCCACGTGATGGTCGAGTTGCCGAGAAAACTGCCGATGCCCTGCGCCTCGATGTAGACCGGCGCATACGGCCCCGGTGTTTCAGGGGACACGATATATTGCACCGGCTGCGGCTGCCCCCCTCCCATAAGCGCCTGGGCCGACGCCGCTTGGGCTCCCGCCGTGATAAAAATCCCAACGAGCGGGGCGATGGCGAGTCGTGTCAGCGTGCGAAGGTTCATAGGTATTTTTAATTTTACCGCGCTCCTTGAAGTTGCGGGAGCGGCATATGCGGACGAACATCTTGGAGCACGGCCCGCGGAGCGCGCGCTCCCTCGGCAGCTCCCCCGGCTGCTCCCCGTGCCGGCGCCTCGGCGCCGGCCTCGTGCGGAGCGGCAGCACCGCCGAGCGCCATTCTCGCGGCGCCGGCAGCACCGCCGAGCGCCGCGCCGGAGGTTCCGGGTGCGGGGCCCGCAGCCGCGGATGCGAGGCCGGCCGCCGCTTTTTCTTCGGCGCGATTTTTTGTA
>JAKALC010000021.1 GCA_021813335.1 bacterium
CTGCGAAGCCCGGCGATGATGCTGGAGCGCTCCAGGAAATACTGTCACGCCGATTCGGACACCTGGAGTGGATATCTCCGCGAGTCATTGTCGTCGACGGAGCGAAAGCTCAGATAAACGCCGCGGAAAAAGTCATACGGGACATCGGCGTTCATATCCCCATCGTCGGCGTCGTTAAAGATGAGCGCCACAAGGCGCGCGCTATTCTGGGCGATGCGGCCGCTGCTCGCGGCCGCGAAACAGACATCATTCTTGCCAACGCCGAGGCGCATCGCTTCGCGCTCGGCCGACATTCCCGCCTCCGCCGCCGGAATTTTTTGAAGCCGTAAGGTTTCGCACCCCGAGCAGTCAGGCCCCTCGACTGACACTTTTTCTTTCGCGGGGAGTATACTAAAGCGATGAGAACCATTGTCGGCGTCGTACGCGGCGGACCGTCGAGCGAATACGAAATATCACTCGCGTCGGGCGCCGCCGTTCTCGAAGCGCTCGATCGGGAGCGCTACGAGCCGCGCGACATCTTTATCGACCGAAGCGGGCAGTGGCACTCGCGCGGCATCGCGGCGGCGCCCGAGAAGGCGCTGCGCGGGATCGACGTCGTCTTTAACACGCTCCACGGAGACTACGGCGAAGACGGCCGCCTCCACCGCATCCTTACGGCTCACGGCGTACCTTACACGGGCTCCGACGCGTATGCGTCGCTCCTCGCTTTCAACAAACAGCGCGCACGCGAAGAAGCGGCGCGGCGCGGCATCAAGATTCCCTACGGCAAACTGCTCGAACGCGACGCGTACGGCGACATCGACGAAGCGGCGCGCTCTCTTTTCCGGACCTTTCCGATGCCCGCTATCATCAAGCCGATCTTCGGCGGTTCATCGGTCGGTATGACCTACGCTCCGACGCTCGAGTCGCTCGCCGCGGGGCTTCGCCGAGCGTTCGAACTCGCCCCCGCGGCGCTCGTCGAAGAGTTCATCCGCGGAAGAGAGGCATCGGTCGGCATCGTCGAAGATTTCCGCGGCCAAGAAGTGTACGCTCTTATGCCTATAGAGATCATCCCGCCGAAAGAGGCCCCGTTTTTCGACTATGCGGTCAAGTACAACGGGGCGAGCCGCGAGATATGCCCGGGCAATTTTACCGACGAAGAAAAAACCGCGCTTATGGATGCGGCGCGCACGATGCACGAAGGACTCGGCCTTTCGCACTACTCACGCTCCGACTTCGTCGTGTCGAAGCGCGGCACATATTTCTTGGAAACCAACAACGCGGCGGGCGTCGGCCTCACTCCGGGGTCGCTTCTGCCCAAGGCGCTCAAGGCGGCAGGCTCCTCGCTCCCCGAATTTGTGGATCATATCATCTCGCTCGTACGGGAGGGGCGCCGGACGGCTCCGGCGCAAGGATGACCCTTCGCAGTTATCCCCAGAAGGAAAGGACGGTCCTTTTCCCCGGGGATAGTGCATTTTTGGCCGTCTCGAACTATACTCCGCAGCAGAAGAAAAGATCGGGGGTCCCGCAGTGAACCTCAACAAAAGGAGGGGTGATGAAGAACGCGATCTTGCTCTGCTTCTGCTCGGCAGTCCTTCTCTCGCTCGGCGCCGGCTTGGTGAGCGCGGCGCGAGCCGGCGACACGGTAGCGCACGTGACCTTGCCGCCGATTCTCTACGATAAAAAATACATCGTCGACCCCGATGCGGACGCCGATGACCCGGCCGCCCCAGCCATACGGGGATGCCGCATCTCCAAAGGACAGCTGCGAGCCGGCGGAACGGAATGCGTCTGCACGTTCTGGGCCGTGTCGCCGCCGACGGAACAGCTTTGGATAGCCGTCCATCGAGTAAGAGACGGCGCCACGATCGCCGTGTTCCTGATCGACAAGGACACGCAGAAGAAGGTCTGGCCCGAAGCTCCACATCGCCGAAAGGGAGGCGGCGGGAAGGTCGAGGCACCGAAACACTGACACACGAAAACAGATATGCAGCTACAGCACAAGGAATAGGCCGGCTCGTCCGGCCTTATTTTTTGGTTATCCACAGAAAACAAGGCCCGACCTTGTTGCGACCTTATTTCTTCGGGTCTCTATTTTAGTTATCCACAGAAAACAAGGCCCGGCCTTGTTGTGGGGAGGTGAGTGGAAAAAGAGGCCGAAAAACGGTATAGTTTTTGCGTTCTGTTCCGTATGACGGGCCCGTAGCTTAGTTGGTAGAGCGCCTCATTTGCAATGAGGAGGTCACCGGTTCGAATCCGGTCGGGTCCACCGAGCATAGAGAGCGCCCCCGGGTCTTGCCAGAGGGGCGGGCGGGTTTCGTAATATAGGTCGCCGCTTGACACTGAAGTCCACGGGCGTACCGTTGGGGCAAAGGGAAACCACAGCATTTGTGGTTTTTGGTCTTTGTTCTTATCGGTGCGCGTTATCAACTTATCAACGCATAACTGATTTTTCGTATGAACAGAAAAATCCCCGCCTCACTGGGCGGTCTGGTTTTCGCAGCAGCATTACTCGCGAGCGCGGCTCCGGCTCTTGCCGCGACGATCAACGTCGCCTCTGACCCGGTAAAGGGCGGGTACGAGAGCGCCGTTCTCAAAGCGGCCGACCGTCTCATCACGCTGCAAAATTCTAATGGTTCGTGGGATTGGGCTGTAACCAACGCGACCGGCCCGACGGCGAACACATATCTTAACGTAACCGGCGTTTCGGCCGAGGCACTTCTTGATGCATACTCGATTACACAAGACTCAAAATATCTCACGGCGGCAAAGAAGGCCGGGGATTATCTTGTCAGCGGTCTCTCGACCGCCTCGACGACTCGCCAGAATGGCTTCAATGTCGTCTTTCTCCAACACCTCGGGAATACGACGGGCGATGCTACATACATCAACGCGGCTACTACATTCCTAACCACCATCCTGCACGGAGAGAATTATTGGTCGCACAATTATGGAAGTCATTGTACGGTGAGCGGCTGCACCCCCGACGAACTCTTGGCTGCCTATGAGGTCTACCGCGGCGTTCCTGGGAGCCCGAGTCAGTGGGGTATCGTACCGTGGGATTTAACGTCCTATGTTGATGCCGCCCAGGCATCCGGTGACACTTCGACCGCATTGGGTATCGAGCAGCAGATCGCTGCCTATGTGGCAACCTCGACATACGCGGATACCATCGGCAGCTACCATCTCGGCCTCGCTGCCGCGATACGAGCCGCAAAGCTTGTTGGCGACACCACAAATGCGGCCGCCTTCGCCGCGAAGCTCGACGCTACGCAAAACAGCGACGGAAGCTTTGGCACGGCATCTGACGGACAAGTCCAAACTACGGCATACGCGCTTATGGCGCTCAACCTGATGAACGACGGACACGCTGCCGCTGCCGCTTCGTATCTCGGCTCGAAATTCGGCTACTCCTCGATAAACGGATGGCTCGAAACTGATAGTAATGAATACGCCGAAGTGGACAGCGAAGCCTCGCACGCGCTTGCAGCTCTCCTGCCGTCCGATACTTTCTACTCCATCCAAGATGCAATAAATGCAGCATCGACGACGGCCGCAGATATAATCAACGTCGGCGCGGGTACGTACAAAGAATCGGACATCGTCATCGATCGGCCGGTCAGCATCATCGGATCGGGCCAGGGGAGCACCTTCATAGCGCCGGCGATCATCGGCGCTTCGCAAACTGCCGCTTCACTGAGCGGACACGATGCGTTCCGCCTGGACGCCGACAACGTGACGATAGAGAACCTCACGATCGATGGTAACTTGAACGGTGGACATCTCGACTTCCACAACGGCATCGTCCAAGACTCCGCGACAACGAACAACCTCACGCTTCAAAATGTCACCATTCAGAACGTTTGGTGGCGCGGCGTCAATATGCGCGGAGACCTTGGCGGAGGGACAGGACATGTGTTCGATCATTTGACCGTGAACAACGTCAGCGGCTTGCCGGCGGGAGACACAAACCGCGAACAGAACATCGGCGTCGTATTCTTCGGCACATCGACCGCCGAAGTAAAAAACTCGAGCTTCAATAACGTGGGAACCGGATTGGCTACCGGCGGAGAGCCGGTCAACACCATCAATTGGCACGACAACACCGTGACCAATGCCGATGAAATGGCTTACGAGCCCCTGGTCGTCGGTCCCGGTTCCGTATTCACGAACAACACAGCGACCTTCTCGACCCCCGGCCACTCGGTCGGTATCGAGCCGGGCTACAGCACGGTGTTGAACATAACCAACAGCAAGATCACTGGCGCACAATTCGGCGCGCGCGTGGAAGTCCAGACCACACCGAATGTCATCGGGGATCTCGTCTTCGGCCAGGGAACGGTATTTACCGGGCCCGGTGCCGGCGTAGCTGGTTCTGTGGGAATTCTCGGCAAAGATAAAGATACGAACGGCGGAGCCGTGACCAGTTTCACCATCGACGGCGCGACCATTACCGGCTATGAGACCGGCGTGACGGCCTCTCTCACGAGCGGCGGACCGAGCACGATCATCGTAAAGAATACGGCGCTTAGCGGGAACGCGACCAATGTCGCTTCTACGACCAATACGGCGTTCACCATCACCGATAACTACTGGGGAGCCACCGACCCGACGGATATTGCGGCGAAGCTTTCCGGTTTCAACGATCTCCCGGCAGCCTTCACGCCGTGGTACATCAACCCGGGACGAACAGTTCTCAACACCTCGCTCGATCACTCGGGCGACATTACCGTCCCGTCGGGCAGCTTCGATTTCACTGAGACTTCCGACGGCGGCGTCGAGCTTCCTTCCGGCAGCACCAACCTCGTACTCAGCGATTCGAGCACGCTCGACTTCTCCTCGAGCGCCAACACCGCCTCGGGCGGCAACGTTACGGTCGGCGGGAATTCGATCCCTCTTTCGAACTTCACGAGCGGCGATCTCGCGGGGGTCAATCTGAGCACCTCGCAGGAGGTCGGCGACCAGAGTGTCACGGTCGACAAGGCGGTCAAGCTCTCGTCGGGTACCTCGGGACAGCCGGTGGTTCTCGTCAACGCCGACGTCTCCGGAGCGACGCTCGCCATTCCCGACGGGACGACCATTCTCGCGCCGTCCGGCTGGACCGGCTCGATGCAGCCGCCGAAGATAGGCGACACGAGCGGCACGGCCCCTTCCGGCTTCTCCGTCGGCCGCGACTCCGCCATCGATGTCGGCGATCCGAATCAGGTTCTTCTCTTCGACAAGCCGGTCACCGTCTTTTTGAAAGGCGTCGGCGGCACGGTCGGCTACAAGCCGGCAGGATCGAGCGAGTGGAAGCAGATAACGGCGGTGTGCGACGGAACGTATGATTCACCGACGATGCCGGCCTCCGTGGCGTTCCCGGGCGAATGCGCCATTTCGGGCGGGGACGGCACCAAGATATTGACCTACCACCTCACGACCTTCGGCGCGCTTAACACGGTTACTCCGACCTCCGCGTCTTCGGGCGGCGGCAGCGGCGGAGGGGGCGGTGGCGGCGTCATCGGCCTCATCGGACAGGTAAGCAACGGCTACGGCGGCACGGTTTCCGCTTCCGCGGCGCCTGCGGCCTCGGCTGCTTCCTCGGCGGCTGCGGGGACGGCACCGGCATCCTCGGCGCAGGGCGGAGAAGTCCTCGGCGCCGCGGTCTACAACTTCGCGAAGCCGCTTTCGGTCGGCTCCCGCGGGGCTGATGTAGAGGCGCTCCAGAACATCCTCATCGCGGGCGGCTTCCTCAAGGCCTCGGCCACCGGCTACTTCGGTCCGCTCACGAAAGCCGCCGTCCAGGCCTATCAAAAGGCGAACGGCCTTCCTATGGTCGGCAATGTCGGCCCGCTGACCCGAGCGCTTCTCAACAAAGGGACGGCGCCGACGACGCCGGAGAGCGTTCCTCAGGCAACCTCGACGTCCTCGACCTCGAACGCTGCGGCGGCGGCAACCGCCTCCGGCGCTTCCGATTTCGAACTGCGCCAGGCGCTTCAAGCGCAGATCAACGCCGTCAAGGCGGAGATAGAAGCGCTTATCGCGAAGCAGAAAGCCGGTTCGACATCGCATTAAAAATCGCACTCCTGAGGTCCGACCTCAGAATTCTGAGGTCCGACCTCAGAAAAATCCCCGCCGAAGGGCGGGGATTTGCGTACAATATTGCGTACAGGAACGCATAGGAATGCGCCAGTGTCATAGGGCTTCATTCGCATAGTCGGCGAGCCGCGAGCGTTCGCCGCGCTGCAAGGTTATGTGTCCTCCGTGCGGCCAATCCTTGAAACGGTCGACCACATAGGCGAGGCCCGACGAACCGGCCGTGAGATACGGAGTATCGATTTGTGCCACATTGCCGAGGCACACGATCTTCGTCTTCGGCCCCGCCCGCGTCACGAGCGCTTTCATCTGCTTGGGCGTAAGATTCTGCGCCTCGTCGATGATGACGAACTTGTTGAGGAACGTCCGGCCGCGCATAAAACTCAAAGCTCTCACTTGGATGCGCGAGCGGATGAGATCATTCGTCGCCATACGCCCCCATTCCTTGTTCGCGCCGTCTTTTCCGTCTTCGCTCACGTGATTGAGGACGTCGAGATTGTCGTGGAGCGCTCCCATCCACGGGTGCATCTTCTCCTCCTCCGTTCCCGGAAGGAAGCCGACATCTTCGCCGACGGGGATCGTAATGCGGGTGATGATGATGTCGGAAAAACGCTTCTCCTCGAGCACTTGCGTGAGGCCCGCGGCGAGAGTGAGAAGCGTCTTGCCCGTGCCCGCTGGGCCCGCGAGAGTCACGAAGTCGACCTCTGGATCCATCAGGAGATTGAGAGCGGCGTTCTGCTCGCGGTTCCGCGGAACGACGCCCCAGACCCCATGCTCCCCGTGCCGGTGATGCCCGTAGTCTTTGAGCGTCTCGAGCACGGTCGTGGAGCCGGCGACTTCGCGCACCAGCACGGATAACGGCTTGTTCCCGTCGAGAAACAAGCACTCGTTCGGATGGAACCCTTTGCACAGAGGCCCCGAGACCCGGTAGAACGTGCGGCCGTCTTTCTTCCAGGATTCCACATCCTTGCCGTGGGTAGTCCAGAAGTTTGGCGGCAGTTCGCGCAAGCCGGAATACAGGACTTCGCTGTCTTCGAGAACCTTGTCGCTGAAGTAGTCCTGCGCTTCGATGCCGAGTGCCTTGGCTTTGATGCGCATATTGATGTCCTTCGTGACCAGGATGACCTTGCGGACGCCGCGATGTTTCTCCGCGAGAGCCGCGGCGACCCCGAGGATCTGATTGTCCGCCTTGCCGATCGGCGGGGGAGAAGGTAAGTTGCCGGAAAGATGCTCCGTTTGCAGGAACAGCTTGCCTTTCGCGGTGTCAGCGCGATGCCGGGCGAGAGGAACGCCTTTCTCGATATCCTTCGTGCGCCCGACGATCTCGTCGAGATAGCGGCTCGCTTGCCGCGCATTGCGCGCGACTTCGGACGTCCCTTGCTTGCGGCTGTCCAGCTCCTCGAGCGTCATCATCGGAAGGAAGACGTCGTGCTCCTCGAAATTGAACAAGCTGTTCGGATCGTGCATCAGCACGTTGGTATCGAGCACGAAGAGCTTGTGCGCGATAGCGTCCATAAGATTGTTCAGGACGGCCGAGGGTTTGGCCGATTTCCGCCGAACGGGTACGTCCGGTCCGTTTTTCTTGCTCATTACGAGATTCCTCCGTAGACGGTGATTATGCGAATGTTGAAGAACGGCAAAAACTCTCACCGAACGTTACCGCAGGCGGCGCGTTTTGCAACTCGATCGGCCCCCGTCAAAATTTTGGCGGCGGAAGCGAAAATATGCTACTATCGCGTCATCTTCGTATGAAAGGAGGATTGCATATCGAGCTCGCGGCGGAGCGGCTGGGGGCACTGTGGGGATTTCCCATCACGAATACGCTCGTTACGACCTGGCTCGTGATGCTCGTGTTCGGCGCGGCCGCCTTCTTCATCGGCCGCAACCCGACCCTTATCCCGGGCAAGGTCCAGTCGGCGTTCGAATGGCTCTTCGAGTATCTCCTCGGCTTTATGGAAGAGACGTTGGGTACGCGCCAGCTCGCGGTCAAATACTTCCCGCTGATCGCGACCATCTTCCTTTTCATCTTCGCGTCGAATCTCTTCGACTTCATACCCGTTTTCAACAGCATCGGCTTCTATCGCGGGGGAGAGCTCGTGCCGCTCTTCCGGCCCATCAACACCGACCTCAATATGACCCTCGCGCTCGCTATCGTCGCGGTCATCGCGATCGAGTTCATCGGCATCACGACGGTCGGGTTCCTGCGCTACGCGGGCAAGTTCATCAATTTTTCATCGCCCCTCGGCTTCATCGTCGGACTCATCGAGCTCGTCTCGGAGCTTTCGCGCTTCATTTCCTTCTCGTTCCGCCTCTTCGGCAACATCTTCGCGGGAGAAGTGCTCCTCGGCGTCATCGCGCTCTTCGTGCCGTATGCATTCCCCGTGCCGCTTATGGGCTTCGAGCTCTTCGTCGGCTTCATTCAGGCGACCGTGTTCGCTATGCTCACCCTCTTTTTCATAAAACTCGCTATCGCCGAGCCGCACGGACACAGCGGCGCGGCCCACTAAACGCCCATCGGCGCCTTGGCGCCGATGGGCGGTTGGTGAAGGCGGGTTTTATATGCTACAGTGCAGATATCACTGCCTGTGGCAAGTGTTTTCGTTCGTGTTGACGCAGTCATTATTTATTAGCGGGGTACGTAACTATGGATATTGATACAGCACGCTTATTGGGTATGGCTCTCGCCGCCGGTCTCGGCGTCATCGGTCCGGGCATCGGCATCGGCCTTATCGGCGGACGCGCAATGGAC
The DNA here is from genome assembly GCA_021813335.1 of bacterium. Lineage (GTDB taxonomy): Bacteria > Patescibacteriota > Minisyncoccia > Phycocordibacterales > SBAW01 > JAKALC01. Next base: position 8,804 of record JAKALC010000021.1, read on the forward strand.
GCCATCGGGCGCAATCCGGAAGCTTCCGACAAGATCGTCTCCAATATGATCTTGGCGATCGTCTTCACCGAAGCCTTGGGCATCTTGGCGCTCGTTGTTTCGTTCATTATCAAGTTCGTGTAAACGATCCGCGCAGCATCGTATGTCGGCACTTCTCAGCGCTTTCGGTATCGACTGGCATCTTCTTGCGATCAATGTCGTCAACTTCGGGTTGATGCTCTTCGCGCTGTGGTACTTCCTCTACGGTCCTCTCGTGCGCACGCTCGAAGAACGCCGGCAAAAGGTGGCACAGAGCGTCATCGACGCCGAACTCGCCGCAGAACGCCTTGTCGAGATCGAGGCGTCGCGAGCCGATGTTCTCGCCGCCGCGGGCCGGGAAGCCGACGAAGTCCTCTCGCGCTCGCGGAAGCTCGCGCTCGAGAAAGAAAAGGCCCAGCTTGCGGCCGGAGAGGCCGCGGCGGCGCGCATCGTCGAGGGCGCCGAGGCGGAAGCCCGCGAAGCGAAGGCCCGCGCGCTTGCGGAGAGCCGCGAGGAGGTCGCCAAACTCACCGTCCTCGGCGCCGAGAAGATTCTTCGAGCCAAGCATAACTGATAGTCACCGCTATGACCTTGGCCGAATCATACGCACGGGGGCTCTATGAGGCAGGGAAGGCGGCGCCTGCGTCTTCGCATCACAAGCTATTCGCGGCCCTCCTTGCGGCCCTTAAGCGCCGGGGTCACGAGAAGCTTCTGCCGCGCATCGGGCGCGAGTATAAGAAACTGGCTCTTCGCGCCGAAAAAAACACGATCCGCATCCGCATCGCGCACAGGAACGACGCCTCCGCGGCGCACAAGAAAGCCGCCGAACTTGACGCGAATGCCCAGAACATCGAAGCCCATATCGACGAGTCGCTCGTATCGGGCTTCCTCATCGAGGGTCCCGACTTCCGCTTCGACGCGTCCGGCCGCCGCGCACTCATCGAGCTTTACCAGCGTTTAACCGCCGCACATTAGCCAGCACGCACCGTATGAGCACCACATTCATCGAACAGTTCAAGAAGGAGATCGAGGGATTCGCGCCCGCTGCAGGGCGCGAGAAGACCGGCAGTGTCGTGAAGATCGGCGACGGCGTCGCCGAGATCGAAGGCCTCACGGACGCCGTGATGTCCGAAATGGTGCGCTTCGATGTGGCGAGCGGCAAGGAGCTCAAGGATGCGCTTGACGCCAAAGGCGATGTGTTCGGCGTCGTTCTCAACCTCGAGGAGGAATCGGTGCGCGCGGTCATCTTGGGCGATGCCGGACTTGTCGCCGAAGGGATGACCGTCGTCTCGACCGGCACGATCCTTTCCATCCCCGTGGGCGAAGCGCTCATCGGCCGCGTCATCTCTCCCTTGGGCGAGCCGCTCGACGGACTGGGTCCCATCGAAGGGAAGAAACGCAACGCGATCGAGCGCGAAGCGTACGGCGTTATGGACCGCCAGTCGGTGAACACCCCGCTTCATACCGGCATCAAGGCCATCGACTCGATGATTCCCATCGGCCGCGGCCAGCGCGAACTTATCATCGGCGATCGCTATACGGGCAAGACGACCATCGCCGTCGACACTATTTTGAACCAGCTCTCCGAGCCCAAAGAGAATCGCCCCATCTGCATCTATGTCGCGATAGGCCAGAAGGAGTCGAAGACGGCGCGCCTCGTGCAGCAGCTTCGCGAAAAAGGTGCGATGGACTACACCGTCGTCGTCGACGCGGGCGCCTCGGCTCCCGCAGCGCTCCAGTACCTGGCGCCTTTCGCCGGGGCCGCGGTCGGCGAATATTTTATGGAGCAGGGGAAGGACGCGCTCATCGTCTACGACGATCTCTCAAAGCACGCGGTCGCGTATCGCGAACTCTCGCTGCTTTTGCGCCGTCCGCCGGGCCGTGAAGCGTATCCGGGCGACATCTTCTACCTGCACTCCCGTCT
>JAKALC010000022.1 GCA_021813335.1 bacterium
ACCCCGGCATATCGCGGACCTCGGGCGGCAGCTGCTCCGCTTCGGCCTTGGTCTCTTGCAGGCACACGATATCGGCGGAGGCGCGTTTAAGGAATTCGTCCCAATGCCCGTTGCGATGCACCGCGCGCAGGCCGTTCACGTTCCAGGAAACGATTTTCATACGAGTATTGTATACCAACGCCCCTTGAGGTAGGGTTTCGGGAGAGTTCGATACCGCTGTAACCCACCGAGGAGACGCTCTTGGCACAAACACAGAAAGTCGCTGTTCTGGTTTCGGGCACGGGGTCATTGCTCGAAGCGATGGCAAAGAAAATACCGATCGGCCTGGTTCTCGCCGACCGCCCCTGCCGCGGCATCGACGAAGTCGCGGTGCGAGCGGGCCTGCCGCACGTGCTGCTCCCGCGCCCGAGGAAATTCAGGAGCACTTTCGAGCGGGAGGTGTACACGGGAAAGGTTCGCGACGTACTGTACCGGAACGGAGTGACGCTCGTCGTGATGGCCGGGTTTATGACCCTCTTCGGCCGGGAAATATTCTACGGCGAGAAGAATTTCGACCGGCGCATCTTGAATACCCACCCGTCGCTCCTCCCGGCGTTCAAGGGGCACTATGCTGTCCGCGACGCGCTCGAATATGGCGTCAAAGTGACGGGGTGCACGATCCACGTCGCGACGGAGGAACTCGACGCGGGTCCGATCCTCGCGCAGGAGGCCGTCCCGGTCTACAGCGACGATACGGAGGCCGTACTCCACGAAAGAATAAAGGATGTGGAGAGAGTTCTCTACCCGAAGACGGTGCAGGAATATCTGTACGTCCTGGAATCCGCCGGACTTTTCTAATTCTTCGGCCGCGCGCCTAACAGAACGCCTTGGCGGGTTCCCGCCAGGGTATTTTTATGAACGCTGCCGGAGAAACAAAGTGCCGCCCGGACGGTTCTAGGACGGAGAAACGAAACTACGGGAGGCATACGATGACCGAAGACGAAATACGCTTGCTCTTTGACGAAGCCATCGCTCACTTCAAGAAGAGGGGCGATGAGCGGTTCCGCGACCGGCAATTCTTTTTTGCCGTCCTCGGCGACACGCAGGAAACACGCGACGCGTTCTTACGGTTCTTGCACGACGTGGCCACCTGCCCGCCCGAGGTTATCGCGTGGTGCCAGTCGCAGATCAATGCGCACCGGCGGCCGGGCGCGGTGCACTAACGCCGAGCGGCTCTTCGAGCCGCTTTTTCGTATCGCGCCGCGCGCTGCCGCTCTATTTCCTCCGCTTGCCGTGGAACGCGCGATGCACGTCCTGCAGATGCTTGTCGGTCACGTGCGTGTAGACCTGGGTCGTCGCGATATTGGCGTGGCCGAGGAGAGCCTGCACGCTGCGCAGGTCGGCGCCGTTCTCGAGGAGATCGGTCGCAAAGCTATGGCGAAGGACGTGCGGCGTCACCTTGCGCGTGATGCCCGCCTTCACCGCGTACTTCTTCACAAGGCGCTCCACGGAGCGCGGCGTGAGACGAAGATCCTTGCTCGCTTTCGCGTTCTTGCCCATTTGTATAAACAGCGCCTCATCGACATCGCCGCGCCGGTCGAGATATTTTTTGATGGCCTGTTTCGCGGCGGGGGAGAGGAAGACGACGCGTACCTTGTCTCCCTTGCCGCGCACCGGAAAGCTGTCCCGGGAGAGGTCGATGTCGCGGTTGAGCGAACAGAGTTCCGAGACACGCAGTCCGGTCGAGAAGAAGAGCTCGAGGAGGGCGCGGTCGCGAAGCGCGGTAAGCGCGCCGCCTTCGGGGGCCCGGAGGAGGCGTTCAAGCTCGCCTCCCGAGATGAGGTCGAGGTCGCGGGAACCGACCTTCGCAAGCTCGATGCGCTCGGGATCGAGCGACTCGAAGCCCCTTTTCCTCAGGAATTTCAAGAACGCGCGCAGCGAGATCATATAGTAGTTCTGCGTCTTGTGCTTCATCGTGCCGGAAACCCCCGGCTCCCGGTTGAGATGCAGGCGGAACTCGCGGACCATACGCTCGGTCAGACCCGTGGGCGCCGCCGCTTTCGAAAAGAGAATGAAGCGGGTGAGATAGCGGTCGTAATTCTCGATCGTCTTCACGCTGCGGCCGCGCTCGATCTCGAGGTATTCCAAAAATTGCACTTTGAGCTCTAGGAGTTCGTTGCGGGCCATAGCAAGGCGGGTAGGGGCGGCGAGGAAAAGCGTCGCACAATATTATTCTAGCAGAAGCCCCGCCCGGGCCAGGCGGCCCGGGCGGGGCAGGGGGCGATGATGCGCTACGACAGAGCGCCTTTGACGACCTCGCGCAAATTCCCGATGCGCCGCACGATATCCTCCTTTTTCTTCTGTTCGAGCTCGCTCACGCCGACGCGGAGATTGATGTCGCTCATTAAGGCGTCGAGCTCCTTCGACTTTTCCGTAAGCGTCAGGTGGTGGGAGCGGTAATCGTCTTCCGAGAGGGGCCCGCCGCGGCGAAGCGCCGATGAGGAGCGTATGACCGACGTCTCGAGCTCATCGAGAGCCGCGCCGACCTCGTCGAGCGTTTCGAGGCCAAGCCGCGAGGTCAACTTGACCTCCGGCGGAGGCACCTTTTTCGGGCGCTCCATAGGATCGATCGGATTTTCCATACCTGCCATATGTTTCTCGGTGGTGTTAGCGCTGGTATGGCTCCATTGAAGCATCGAACGCGCCCCCCGTCCACGGGGAGCGGGGGAGACACCGGCAGGCCTTGCGCAAAGAGGCAAGATATGCTACGATGCGGTTATGCTCACGAAGCGCAAGAAAACGGCTGTCATCAAGGAGACAGCGCTCCACAGCACCGATACCGGCTCGGCCGAGGTCCAGATCGCGCTCCTCAGCAAGCGTATCGACGAGCTTGCGTCGCATCTCAAGAAGCACGGCAAGGATATGCACTCCCGCCGCGGTCTTTTGCAGATGGTTGCCGACCGCCGCGCGCACCTCAAGTATCTCGAGGGCAAGAACAAGAAGCGCTACAGCGCCATTGTGAAGAAGCTCAGCCTCAAGAAGTAGGCCGTCCTCTCCCCCGAGGCCGCCTTGCGGGAACTATTCCGCTTTTTGTGTCGTATACTAGTGAGCAGCAGGGTTCGATTTTAATAACGTTTTTATTTTTAGTTAGTTCTGAGCTTTCGCTTTTTTGAAAGCTGCGAGCTCCGAGCTATACGCCGTTTTTATGGCTATCATCAAGCAGAAAAGCCAGCGCGTCGGCATCTTCATAGACACGCAGAATCTTTATCACAGCGCCAAGAATCTCTACCGAGCGAAGGTCAACTTCGCGGCCGTCGTGAAGGAGGCGCTCGCCGGGCGCTCTCTCATCCGCGCCGCGGCCTACGTCATCTCGACAGAATCAGAAGAGGAGAAAGGCTTCTTCGAGGCCCTCAACAAGGCCGGCATCGAGACGAAGGTGAAGGATATCCGCATCTTCGCGGGCGGCGCCAAAAAGGCCGACTGGGATATCGGTATGGCGATCGACGCCATCTCGATGTCCGAGAAGCTCGACGCCGTCATCCTCGCGACCGGCGACGGCGACTTCGTACCCCTGGTCGAGTACCTTCGCTTCGCGAAAGGGTGCCAGGTCGAAGTCATCGCCTTCGGCAAGAGCGCCGCGGGCTCCCTCAAGGAGGCCGCCGACGACTTCATCGATATGTGCGACAACCCGAAGAACTACCTCATCAATTACCGCGGCGGCGGGGGGCACCGCAGCCGCTTCGGCTTCGGCTTCAACTCGCCGAGCGACGCGGCCGAGGAACCGGCATCGGGCGTCGACTCCGCGGTCGAGCTTTCGGGGGAGCCGGAAGCGTAATGTCCCGGGAAACCCCGGCACCAAAAACTCCCGCCCCGGCGGGAGTTTTAGCGTGCACTGTGGTACCATCCCCGCCAGACTTCAGTACCTAACCATGGGTGGGATACCTCGTGGACATCTATCGCTCAGAAAAACGCGGCACGATGCTGGCGCCGACATCAAAAGACGAGCTCAGCAAGCTCGTCGGGAAACTGCCGCCCGAGGTGGGGGAACTTCTCCACATCGCAGAAACGATCCCTATCGAAGGAATGTCGGTGATCGTGAATCCGAATACGCTGCGCTATCTCGGTCGCGTGCGAACGCCGCCCCAAAAGCGTTCGATCTTCCGCAAAGAGAGGCCGCGGCCTGTAGCCGTACGCTTCGTCTTCAGGCCGGCCCAGGCCAGAAACGGCGAACAGCTGATCTTCGCGGAATTCACCGAGGAAGAGGCCGTCAGGCTCGTGCGCACGCATGACGCCGGCGCGATATCCTGGCTTTTGCGCGGCAAGCTTACCGACAGGCTCGGCGGACTCTGCGCGCAGGCGAATATGAACGCGATGTATCTGCATCGTATGGCGGAAGAATGCCAGCGTATGATGAAGCATATTCAGAAAGAACGTTACTGGGTGATCCTAAATCGAAGTCCGCTCGCGCAAGGAGTGGCACTTGAGCTCGAGTGGATCGATCTTGAGCGCGATCTGGCGCTGTTTTCCCGGACGACACCTCGCGGATGCTGGCACTACACGGTCCGCGGCAACGGCAAGGTCACGCGCAAGTTTCTTGATAATCGTTTTCCCTTCTAAACGGCCCGGTTCCCCGGGTCTTTTTTATATTGCGGACTATGCATTTGTAGCGAATATGCTCTTTTACAGAGACTTTTCAAAATGCTGGTAGTCCTTCCGGCCGCTTTCTTTCGTCCAATCGCCACCCCATTCCCAGCCGAGAGACTTGAGGCGGAGCACTACCGGGTGCTCGGAGGAGAGCGTCCCCGGTGCCTGTAGGTCGTAGGCGGCGGCCGCAGGTGCGCGGAAACTCTCCTGCCCGCTCGAGTCATAGCGGATGTACGGGTTCTGCACCGGGTTGATATCGATGGCAAGGCCGTACGAATGTTTGGAGATCTTGTTCGAACCTGCAATGACGCGATAGTTGAACGAGGACGTGTTGTTGTCGTCGCAGCTCCGGAAATCGTCCCAGCGATACGCAGGGTGCGCTATAGGTATGACCTTCGCGAGAGGAAACCCGATCTTGCGTATAAGCGTGAAAACGTCAGTAACATCGGCCACAACGTCACGATGCACGACGATCTGCCCCGTGCGCTCCGCGCCGTCAAAGCCGACGAACGACACGGGGAGAAGCACGAGATCACGAAGGACCTCGGGAGGGCACCCGCTGTCGGGGCTTGCCTGTATCGCTTCCGCCTCAGTCATATCATTCCGCATGTGAACTATGGTACCAGAGAGCGATGCTTGACGCGTCGCACTACCCTAGCTACACTTTTCTATATGAAAAAAGGCGCGCAACGAATAACATCGTATAGCGCAGCCCGTATGCACGGGTGGTTTAGCACTGCTGCTAGGCCGCTTTTTGCATTTGTACGCTAAGACACTCGACGCACGAATATAAAAAGGGGCCTGGCAACAGGCTCCTTTTTCGTTCTTTCACAACTCACTCTTCACTATTGGGAGCCCCTATGTACCCCTTTGAGGTTAAGGCCGACAACGGCGTTTCTGTTCAATCGCTCGTCGACGCGATGGGGGAAGGGATCCCCGTCACGCTCACGAGTCACCCCGGCAACGCGTCGCTCTATAAGCTTTCACTCTGGAGCTGCGGGATACCGGACAACTTGTGGGATATCACCTGCATCGCCGCCGACCGCAACAACCAGCCGGAACACCGGCTCGTTCGCGGAGAAAAAGAACTTCTCATCTCCGAAGAGCTGCGCCGCGAAGTAGCAACCAGCGCGTCGCGAGATCGCCGTTTTGTCACGGCCTACCAGCGAACTGAGGATGGCGAATTCCTCGGACGCGTCCACACTCGCGCTATGCAGACGCAATATCCCGGCGTCATATCGTCGCAATCAGCGCTTCTGCTCTCCGAGCGTGAGCGCGTCGCGGAAATATTCGGCTACCTGGCAGCGCGCAACCCGAAGAAATACTTCCCGCGGCATATCTCGTGCGACGGTGTTATGATGCCAGTTCGCGAATACCTGAGCGCCGATGGCATTGCTCATTCCGCGCTTTCGGTCATCGAAGAACTGAGCGCCCTGCTCCTCTCCGATGAGATCGGCGAGCTTCGTGGCGGATTCGCCTACGGAGGGCCGGTCGTCCATATGATCTGTGCGCTCTGCCAGTACTGGAAGACCGGCTCGATCAAGCGGTACGATGTTTCCGGCCCGGATATGATCCGCTATGCGGTCACCGCCGAACACCAAGGAAACTTGTCGTCGCTTCTCGTCGAGCTCCACCGCGCGTTCCCGTCGCTTGTTCCGGAGAAGTTCTCCGTAACAATGCCGGCGGGCACCGTCTTCCGCGTAGGGCAGCTCACGGACGGCCATCCGTCGGCCGGCGTAAGCGATCTGCACGACACCCTGCTTGAGCAGCAGGCGATACGGCGGGGGAGAGCGAACGGAACGCGATTGAGCGAAACCGCATACGGCGAGCTTCGGAAGAAAGCAATCGAGGTCGAGCAGGAATGGCCGCTCAACATCGAAGCGCCGCGGGATGCGTACTTCTCGCAGCACGACCTCTGCCGAATGGGCGCCCGCATCACTGTTCCCGAACAGTTCCGGTCTATGACGTTCGCGGAGATCGCAGAGAGAAGAGTGCGGTTGAAAAATATCCTGCGGGTTTGACTGCAGGGATCTTACGAGGGCGCGTGCGCCCTCTTTTTTATTCCTGGCTCTGCCCCATATGGCAGTATTCCCGGTCTCCGGGCCGCCGCCGGCGTGCTGGCGGCGGCCGCTTTTTTTTGCTACCGTACTACCATTATACGAACGGCCCTCGGATAGGTAGATTTCAAAAATAGTTTTGAAGTCTAAAATCCGCGGGTCATAGCACAGACCCATATGAAAACGAAGAGTTTCTCGTGCGATGTCGGCGGCAAGACGTTGACCGCCGAGTTCACCGATCTTGCGGAGCAGGCGAATGGTTCCGTCATTATGCGCTACGGCGGCACGGCGGTGCTCGCGACGGCCGTGATGAGCTCGCGAACGCGCGAGGATATCGATTACTTCCCGCTCACCGTCGATTACGAAGAGCGCTTCTATGCCGCAGGCCAGATCCTGGGAAGCCGCTTCGTGCGCCGAGAAGGCCGCCCCTCTGAAGGAGCCATACTCTCCGGCCGCGTCGTCGACCGCACCATCCGCCCCCTCTTCCCGAGCCATATCCGCAACGAAGTTCAGGTTATCATCACGGTCCTCGCTCTCGATGAAGAGGATCCGGATACGATCGCGGTCAATGCGGCCTCGCTCGCACTCGCAACCTCCGACATTCCGTGGAAAGGACCCGTCGCCGCAGTACGCATCGGCAAAAAAGGGCAGGGCGGCTTCATCGTAAATCCGACCTACGCCGAGCGCGCTGAGCGCCAGCTCGATCTCGACATCCTCGCCTGCGGTAAGGATGACACCATCAATATGATCGAAGTAGCCGCACGCGAAGCATCGGAGGCCGACATCGCGGAGGGCTTCGCGCGCGCGGCCAGAGAGCATCGCGCGATCCTCGAATTCCAGGCCGCGATCGTAAAAGAGATCGGCCGCGAGAAGCGCTCGATACCCGAGCCGGAGCTTCCGACGGAACTTACAAAGCTTTATGCGGAGGAGTTCGCGCCGCGCCTCACGGAGGCCGTATTTTGCGGCGTCGCCGGCAAGAAAGAGATCTATGCGCTCCAACACGAGTTCGTCGACCGCATCTCTTCCGTGGAGACGCTCGCACCGTACGCCAAGGCTGCGGCGCGATTCTTCGACGACCGCGCCGACGAAGAACTCCATCGCGGCGCCGTCGAGGACGGCAAGCGGCCCGACAACCGCGCCTTCGATGAAGTGCGCCCGCTCTTCACGAAAGCGGGCGGGATGTCGCCGGTCCTTCACGGCTCCGGCATCTTCTACCGCGGGGGTACGCACGTTTTCACGGCGCTCACCTTGGGCGGCCCCGGCGATTCGCAGGTCGTCGATTCGATGGAGGAGCACGACGTGAAGAAGCGTTTCATGCATCACTACAACTTCCCGCCGTTCTCGGGCGGCGAGACCGGCCGTATGGGCGGACTCAACCGCCGTATGATCGGCCACGGCGCCTTGGCCGAAAAAGCGCTCGAGGTCGTCATCCCGCCGAAAGAAAAATTCCCGTACACCATCCGCCTCGTATCGGAGTGCTTCGCGAGCAACGGCTCGACCTCGATGGGCTCGGTCTGCGCCTCGACCTTGGCGCTTATGGACGGCGGCGTTCCCATCACGGCGCCCGTCGCCGGCATCGCGATGGGCCTTATGATGTCGCCCGGCTTCGCGCGCGATAAGAAGTACCGCGTGCTGACCGACATCCAAGGGCCGGAGGACAGCCACGGCGATATGGACTTCAAGGTCGCGGGAACGCGGGCGGGCGTCACGGCGATCCAGATGGATATCAAGCTCGACGGCGTACCGGTGCCGATCCTCGTCGAAGCACTCGAAAGCGCGCGGAAGGCGCGGCTCCAGATCCTCGATCTCATCGAGAGCGAGATCGCCGCGCCGCGGCCGCATATCTCGCCGCGCGCGCCGGAGATCGTCACGATGAGCGTGCGGCCCGACCAGATAGGCCTCGTCATCGGCGGCGGCGGCAAGACCATAAACGGCATCAAGGAAACGTCGGGCGCCGACGACATCACCATCGAGGACGACGGCTCGATATTCATCACCGGAAAAAACGGAACGGCCGAGAAGGCGCGCGGGATGATCGAAGCGGTCGTCAAAGAATACAAGCCGGGCGAAGTCTACGACGGCGAAGTGACGCGTATGATGGACTTCGGCGCCTTCGTGCGCATCGGCCCCGGCAAAGACGCCGAGGGCCTCGTCCACGTGTCCGAAGTGGCCCCGTTCCGCATCGACAAAATTGGGGACGCGCTTGCCGTTGGGGAGAAGGTGCGGGTTATGATAAAGGAGATCGATGAGAGGGGGAGGCTCAATCTCTCCATCAAAGCGATAGACCCGGACTTCGCCGCGCGAAAGAACCTGAAGCCCTCCGAAGGGCGCAGCGGGAACGGCGGAGCGGGCGGCAATCCTTATGGACAACGACATTCAGGCGGATATAGACCTCGATCGTAAGGAACCGGCGGAAACGGCTTCCCCAGCTCCTGCGGACACAGCGGGCGCCGGCGCTTCGGCGCCGGCGCCCGCTCCCGTGCCGACGCCAATGCCCTCGCCGGAAGCAGCGCCCGCGCCGCAACCAACGCAAGCGCCGGGCGCGCGGCCGTTCATTTATATCGCCCCAAAAACGAAGCCGATGGAGGCGGCCCTCCTGCGGCGGGAAGGGGAACCTTCGCTGCTTTCGGCCGAGCGCGCTCCGGCTGCCGTCGTTCTCGAGGAACAGGCGCGGCCGATGGAAGCCACGGCGCCCCCCATCCCCGAGAGGCCGGAGATGCCCGAATCGGCCGCGCAAAAACAAGCCGCGCTTGGCATACCCGCCCTCCATACCTACAAAACCGATATCGAGCGCGCGGTTCGCGGGAAAACCATTTCGGCGGGAGACATAGCCGCCGCGAGCCGCCGCGGGACGGCTCCTTCGGAGGAGAAAGCTCCCGGGACGCCCGCCGTTTCGAAGCGGGCGCTCGAGATCGGAGGAGGCATCCTGCTCCTTGCCGCGGCGGCCGGACTCATCGCCTGGTCCCTTCTCTCCCGGACCGCGCCTATTGCGGCGCCCGCGGCGCCGGCATCGACGTTCATAACAACCGATGAGACCGTGCCAGTCGCCGTCGCGCCCGACGAATCGCGCACCGAGCTTATGCAGGACCTTGAGGCGAAGAGCCAGGGCGTCACGCTCGCGCTCGGCCTCATCGCGCGCCTCTATCCCGAGGCGTCC
>JAKALC010000023.1 GCA_021813335.1 bacterium
CTCGTCGCGATACGCAACGATACCATCGAAAAATACCGGCGCATCGCGGCCGACACGTCCCTCGCCGCCGCGTTCCTCGAGATCGAGGTATTCAGCGCGACCCGCGCTTCGCTCGAGCACGGCATCGCTCCCATCGCGGTCGTCGATCTCGGCGCGGCGGCGACGAAGTTCTACGTCGTCGAGCGCGGCATCATCCGCGAGAGCCACCTCATCAACCGCGGCAGCCAGGAGCTCTCGCTCAACGCGTCACGCGCGCTCGGCATCACCGTGATGCAGGCCGAGGAGCTCAAGCGGAAGATCGGCATCGCGGCGCAAAACGGCTCGCCTGCGGTCGCGGTCGTCGGCGTGCCGAACCTGACGCTCGAGAACGTGCAGCAGTCGTTCACGCTGACGCTCTCGCCGCTTCTTTCCGACGTGGCGCGCACGCTCTCGTCGTTCGAGCAGCGCTCCGGCCAGACCGTGACCTCCGTCGTGTTCACCGGAGGCGGCGCGTCGCTGCGCGGGTTCAAGGAGTACGCGCAGTCGCAGCTCAATCTGGATGTGCGGCTCGCCGACCCGTTCAGCAAGGTCGAGGTCCCGGCGTTCCTCGAGGGCGTGCTCAAAGAGGTCGGGCCGGAATTTTCCGTCGCCGTCGGGCTCGCGCTGCGCCGCCTGCAAGAGATCGGCTGACGCTCCGGCGAGCTATCCACTTTCCACACCCCGCGGCACCCACCGCCATCGCGGCCCGCGTGATACTATAAAGAGCAACGAGCGCGGCCGTCCGCAGGTTGTGATCTTCATATGCCCCCTCAGATGCAGACATCGTTCATCCCGAAGAAACCTCTCGTCGAGGGGGCTCCCGTGCGGCGTGCGCATATGGGCATTATGTGGTTCGTCGCCCTCCTCCTGTTCGTCGCGTCGATCGTCGCGGGCGGCGCCGCCTTCGCTTACCAGCTTTCGCTGCAGAGCGCCATCAAGTCGGAGAGCGATTCGCTCGCGCGGGCGCAGGCCGCCTACGACCCGTCGGTCATAAACAGCATCATCCGCCTCGACGACCGCATCACCCAGTCGAAGATCCTGCTGCAGAAGCACCTCGCGCCGTCGTCGATATTCTCGATGCTCGAGTCGAGCACCCTGCAGAACGTCCGCTTCACCAACTTCTCCTACAGCATCAATCCCGACGGGACCGCGGCCCTCGCGCTCTCGGGCGAGGCGCTCGATTTCGCGAGCGTCGCGCTCCAGTCCGACGCTTTCGGGCAGGATCGCGATCTCAAGGACATTCTTTTTTCCGACATCAATATCGATCCCGCGACCGGCCACATCGTCTTCAAAATGACGGGGACGGTCGCCTCATCGTTCCTGTTGTATCGGAACTCGGCGTCGATGGCCCAGGGTTCGGCCGCCGGAGCCGCGGCGCCGTCGCCGGCTCCGGCGGCCTCCGTTCAGGCGCCCGCGGCCGCGGCGCCTTCCTCATCGGCCGGACCGTCGTCCTCGGTCCCCGCGCCGCCCATACCGGCCGCGACATCGTCGGCACGCTAACACATCGCGCTATCGTATGACACGCATCATCCTGCCATTCGTCCTCATCGTCGCGGCCCTCGGCCTCTTTATGATGTATACCAATCCGACCTACCAGGCCATCAAGGGGCTGCAGGCGGAACAGCAGCAGTACACGACGGCGCTCGACCAGTCGTCGCAGGTCCGCGCGCAGCGCGACCAGCTCCTCGCGCGGCGCAACACGTTCTCGACCGACGATATCCGCAAGCTTGAGCGGATGCTTCCCGACAACGTCGACAATATCCGCCTCATCATCGACACCAACGATATCGCGGCGCGCTACCACCTCCAGGTGACGAACGTCTCGCTCAATACCGTGAGCGAAACGGCCGCCGGCAGCATCGGCGGAGGCGCCTCGGCGGTCGGCTCCGTGCAGATATCATTCTCCATCGCCGCGACCTACGACGATTTCCTCTCGTTCCTCCGCGATCTCGAGCACAGCTTGCGCCTTATCGACGTCGAAAGCATCAAGTTCAACACCCAAGCAGCGACCGCCTCGAAGACGGGCGACGTCAACACGTACACGCTGACCATTAGAACCTACTGGCTCCGCTGACCCGCCCTAACTTCATCGCTATGGATTTCTTACGCTCAAATAAGACGCTCATCGGAGGGCTCGTCGTCGCGATCGCCGTCGTCTACGGCATCTGGCAGTACTCGCAGACCGGGTCCGGCGGCTCGTCGCTCTCCGCGACGCCGACCACCTCGGCTGCGGGAGCCGATCTCCTGGTCGCGCTCACGAACCTTCAGGCCGTCAAGCTCGACGACTCGATATTCTCCGACCCGGCGTTCCAGAGCCTCTCCGACTTCGGTGTAACGCTTCCCGCGCAGCCTCTCGGCAGGCCGAATCCGTTCTCGGCGCTCTCGGGGGCGGGTGCGGGCGGCCCGGCGGTCCTTCCTCAGAACATCACGTCGGGCACCGCGACGAAAAAATAGCGGGCTCTCGATGCGGTGCTCAGGGAACCCGGTGCGACACTATAACGTATGGACGTACTCGCGCTTCTTGCCGACAAAGGAATCATAGATCGTAAGCAAATCCCGGCGATCCAGCACGATGCCGGAGACGCTTCCGCGACGCCCGCCTCGATCGAGGCGGCGCTTTCCCGCAGCGGCATACCTTCCGAAGCGGTCCTCGCCGCGAAGGGGGAGTACTACGAGATGCCGACGCGCACGATCGCCGACGCATCGAGCATCACCTTCGATGTCTTGCGCTATGTCCCGGAGGAAAGCGCCCGCTACTACGGACTCGCTCCGCTCGGCGTCGTCGACGGCGCGCTCGAGCTCGGCATCACTGATCCCGACAATCTCGAGGCGCGGGATGTCATCAACTTCATCTCGAACAAGGCGGGCATCCCTTACAAGCTCTTCCTCGTTTCGGAAACCGACTTCGCGAAGGTTCTCGAGCGCTACTCGGGGCTGGGCGGCGAGGTAGGGCAGGCCCTGGGAGAGCTTGAGACCGAGATCGCCGGCGCGGCGCGGGGAGGGAAGGGCGGGCGCGAAGAAGTGCAGACCCCCGAGGGAGAGACGATAACGGAAACGGGAGCCGCCGCGATAACGGAAGACGCTCCGGTCACGAAGATCGTGGCGACCGTCGTCCGGCACGCGGTCGAGGAAGACGCGTCCGACATCCACATCGAAGCGATGTCCGACCGGACCCGCGTGCGGTTCCGCGTCGACGGCGCTCTTTCGACCTACCTCACGCTGCCGCAGAAGATCCACCCCGCCGTCGTTACGCGCATCAAGGTCCTCTCCAATATGCGCCTCGACGAGCGTCGCAAGCCGCAGGACGGGCGCTTCTCCGCGCGTGTCGGCGGCAACCGCGTCGACTTCCGCGTCTCGACCTTCCCGACCTATTGGGGAGAGAAGGTCGAGATGCGCATCTTGGGTTCGCAGTCGAAAGAGTGGACGCTCGACAAGCTCGGCCTTTCGGAACGCAACCTGAAGCTCTTGCGCGAGGCGGTGCGCAAGCCCTACGGCCTCGTGCTCATCTCGGGACCGACCGGCTCCGGCAAATCGACGACGCTCTACTCGGTCCTCTCGGAGACGGACACGGAAACGAAGAACGTCCTCTCGCTCGAAGATCCCGTCGAGTACACCATTTCGGGCGTCAGTCAGTCGCAGGTGCGCCCGGAGATCGGCTACACCTTCGCGACGGGGCTCCGCACGACGCTGCGCCAAGACCCGAACATCATTATGGTGGGCGAGATACGCGACAAGGAGACCGCGGAGCTCGCGGTACAGGCCGCTTTGACCGGCCACCTCGTGCTCTCGACCATCCACACGAACGATTCCATCGGCATCGTGCCGCGCCTTCTCGATATGGGCGTCGACCCCTACCTCATTCCGCCGACCCTTATTCTGGGCGTCGCGCAGCGCCTCGTCAGAACGCTGTGCCCCTCGGGCGGAGAAAAGGTGCCCGTCGAAGGCAGCCTCAAGGAAATGCTCAACAGCCAGTTCGCCGACCTCCCGAAGCAATACCGCGACGAGATACCGCCTCTCGACCACGTCTACCGGCTCAAGCCGACGAAAGAGTGCCCTTCGGGCACGCGCGGCCGCACCTCGGTCGTCGAGATGTTCGAAATGACGCCCGAGCTCGAGCGCGCCATCCTCGCCGGCAAGTCGCAGCAAGAGCTCTATCAGATCGTGCGCAAGGAAGGAATGCTCACCATCAAGGAGAATGCTATCATTAAGTCGGCGCAAGGCATCGTGCCGTTCGAGGAAGTGAACACCGTGGGCGGCGAATTCGACTTTGCGTTCGAAGAAGAGGAGGCCGTTGAAGCCGTGAGCGAAGGGGAAGGGGAGCTCGTCGCCGCCAAAAAGAAGCGCAGCGGGGAAGAAAAAGAGGGTTCAAGCGTCGAATTTTAATAACCGCGTATCGTTTTGAAAATCATCCTATGGCCGACACTCCTGCCGCACAGAAAGTCCTTCTCGTCGACGACGACCAGTTCCTGCTCGACCTCTATGCGAGGAAGTTCGAGATGAACGGCTTCGATCCGGTGAAAGCGAACAGCGCTCTCGAAGCTCTCGAGCACCTCCGCACGGGCCTTTCCCCGGTCGCCATCGTGTTCGACATCATTATGCCGGAGATGGACGGCTACGGCTTTCTCGAAACGCTCGGGAAGGAGCGCCTCGCGCCCGGGGCCATCAAGATAGCGCTCTCGAACGAGACCGAAGACGGCGGCGTCGACCGCGCCCGGGCGCTCGGCGCCGACGGCTATATCGCCAAGGCTTCGTCGGTCCCGTCGGAAACGGTCCAGTCGGTCCTTTCCATTATGAGCGAGCTTCAAAGCACGAAGCAATAAATCGCGGCATCCCGCGCCACGGACTAATGGAGTACAAGAAACAGATCGGTTCGCTCACGGAGACCGTCATCGCCCAGGGGGCGAGCGACTTGCACCTGATCGCCGGCAACCGCCCCGTCGTCCGCGTCTCGGGCTCGCTCACGACGCTTCTCTCCGAACCGGAACTCTCGAATGCCGATATGGAGGGTTTCATCGACGCGCTTCTTTCCGACGAGCAGAAAAAGAGATTTCTGGAGACGAAAGAGATCGACTTCTCTTGGTCGTACGGCGATAAGGCGCGCTTCCGCGGCAACGGATACGTCGAGCGCGGCGTCATCGGGATCGCGCTGCGCCTCATTCCGCAGCAGATAAAGACGCTCGCCGAACTCAATCTGCCGCCCATCCTCGAGACGTTCGCCGGGCGCGAGCAGGGATTCTTCCTCGTCGTGGGCCCGGTCGGCCAGGGAAAGACCACGACCCTCGCGTCGATGATCGAGCTCATCAATCAGACGCGCTCGGACCACATCATCACGATCGAGGACCCCATAGAATACCTGTTCGAGAACAAGCGCTCGCTCGTCGACCAGCGCGAGGTCCGCATCGATACCGCGAGTTTCGACGTCGCGCTCCAGTCGGTATTCCGTCAGGACGTCGACGTCGTTATGATCGGCGAAATGCGCACGCCCGAAACCATCTCGACCGCGGTCACCGCCGCGGAAACGGGTCACCTCGTGTTTTCGACCCTCCATACCAACAATGCGGCGCAGACCGTCGACCGCATCATCGACTCGTTCCCGGCGGCGCAGCAGGGGCAGATCCGCATCCAGCTCGCCTCATCGCTCATCGGCATCTTCTCCCAGCGCCTCGTTCCGCGCGTCGCGGGCGGCCTCATACCCGTCTACGAGCTTATGATAAACAACGATGCGGTCGGAAACCTTATCCGCGAAAAGCGCACCCACGAGCTGCAGACCGTCATCGAGACGGGCACTTCGGAGGGGATGATCGATATGAACCGCTCCCTCGCCGAGCTCGTACGGGCGGGCGAGATAACGATCGAGACGGCCTACTCCCGCTCGTGGAATCCGAAAACGCTCGAACGCCTGCTGTAGCCCGCCGATCCTTTCTATAATTTTTTATGCTGTTCACGTATCAAGCTCTTGATGAGACCGGGAAGCCCCTCGAGGGGACGATAACGGCCGTCTCGGAGACCGTCGCCGTCGCGACGCTCCAGCGGCGCGGCCTCACGGTCACGTCGATCTCGGGGAAGGAGGAAGAAGGCGTGCAGGGGCTTCTCAAGCACCGCATCACGCTCTTCGGCGGCGTGTCGGGAAAGGACGTCGTCCTCCTGTCGCGGCAGATCGCGACCCTCTTCGAAGCGCAGGTGTCGGCGCTGCGCGTGTTCCAGCTCCTTGCCGAACAGACCACGAAGCCGACCCTCAATGAGATATTGGTGCAGATCGCCGACGATTTGCAGGCCGGCGACAGCCTGTCGAAGGCGCTTTCGAAGCATCCCAAGGTCTTTTCCGATTTCTATATCAATATGGTCCGCTCGGGCGAGGAGTCGGGCAAGCTCGACCAGACCTTCCTCTTCCTCGCGGACTACCTCGACCGCTCGTTCGCGCTGACCTCGAAAGTGCGAAACTCGCTCATCTATCCGGCGTTCGTCCTCCTGACGTTCGTCGTCGTGTTGGTACTTATGCTCACGATCGTCATTCCCCGCATCTCCTCCATCATCACCGAATCGGGCGCCGACATACCCATCTACACGCAGTTCGTCATCGGACTCAGCACCTTTATGGTCGATTACGGCATCTTCATCCTCATTTTCCTCATCGTCGGCGGATTCTTCTTCGCGCGGTGGGGCTCGACGCCCGCGGGGCGCGTCGCCATCGACCGGGCGAAGATATCCTTTCCGCTCATCGGCGATCTCTACCGGAAGCTGTATCTCTCGCGCATATCCGACAATATGCACGTTATGCTCTCGAGCGGCATCGCGGCGGTGCGAGCTCTCGAAATAACCTCCTCGGTCGTCGATAACCAGGTCTATGAGGACATCCTGTCCGAATCGGTCGAAGCCGTGAAGGCGGGGAGCACGATGTCGGCGGCGCTCGGCGCGCATCCCCGGGAGCTGCCGGCGATCCTCATCCAGATGATGAAGATCGGCGAAGAGACGGGGGAGCTCAGCACGATACTCGACCGCCTCGCGCGCTTCTACCAGCGCGAGGTGAACACGACCGTCGATACCCTCGTCACGCTCATCGAGCCGGCCCTCATCGTTCTCCTCGGCCTCGGGGTCGGCTTCCTCCTCGCCTCTATTTTGGTCCCCATCTACAACATCGCAGGAAGCATCTAGAGAAGCCCCTCAAGGCGATTTCGTCCTTGCACTGCCGCGTATTTCCGCCTTTTTTGGCCTTGGTTATCCACAGATACCTGAGGCGGAAGGGGCAGTCTGGTATAATTGGCCTACATTCCTTCAAGATACCCACATTTGGGGAAGGGAGATAGATTATTAGCAGCGTTTTTATCATTCATTAACCAGGCATCGTATCTATGATAAAGAAAAGATTACAAGCTCGCGGGTTCACCCTCATCGAGCTTCTCGTCGTCATCGCGATCATCGCCATCCTCGCGTCGATCATCCTCGCGTCGCTCAACCAGGCGCGTTCGAAGTCGCGCGACGCGCGCCGCGTGGCCGACCTCAAGCAGGTCCAGCTCGCCCTCGAGCTCTATAACAACGACAACGGCGGATACCCTGTCCAGGGAACGTACGGAAACCTGGTCCAGGCATCCGGCGCTGGCGCGGCTCTTGTCGCCGGCAATTACATCTCGGTCATCCCGACTGACCCCGGCTCTTACGCGTACAAGTACGCTTCGCTCACGGGATCGGGCGCATCGGCTGCCTTGTGCTCGGCGGCTCCGTGCAACAGCTACGTCTTGATCGCGCAGATCGAGAACGCGACCCCGGCTTCGACCTTCGCGTCGAGCTACCAGGGTACGGCGTACTCGGGCGGCCAGACGGGCTGCGGTACGGCGGCGGCCGGCGGTTACTACTGCGTCCGTCCGTAATCTCTTCCCTCGCGGAACGAAACGCCCTGGCGCGAGCCGGGGCGTTTTTCGCGTACGGGTCCTTTATCCACAACCCTTGTCCGCCGCGTTTGCTACACTGTCGGTATGGCAGTACTGCGCACCGCCGCCGTTCGGAACGCCCGCCCCCGCTCTCTCGGGGCGTCCGGCTTCACCCTCATCGAGCTTCTCGTCGTCATCGCGATCATCGCCATCCTCGCGTCCGTCATTCTGGCGTCCCTCGGCCAGGCGCGCTCGAAGTCGCGCGACGCGCGCCGCCTGGCCGATCTCAAGGAATACGCATCGGCGCTCGAGCTTTACGTCAACGATAACGGCCACTACCCGGTGCAGTCCGCGGCTGGCGCCCTCCCGGTTCTCGGGCCGCAGTATATTTCCGCGACGCCGTCCGAACAGTTCCCGAGCTGGCAGGCGTATCAGTACATCTCGGCCGACGGTTCGCACTATTGCGTGGGCGCCCGCTTCGAGGGGAGCCTCCCTGCGGCGACGCCGACGTGTCCCACGAGCGAGGCGGGGAACCAGCTTCCCCTGGGGACGACGAATCCCGGACAGGTCAATTACGTTATGGGTCAGTGAGTCCGTCGGGCGCGGTATACTAACGGCGTGGATCAGATTTTTTTCATCGAAGCGGCGGCGGCATTTCTTCTCGGCGCCGTCATCGGCAGCTTCGTCAACGTCCTCGTGTTCCGCTACGGAACCGGAGCCGATATCGTGAACGGCCGCTCGCGCTGTATGCGCTGCGGCCACAGGCTGGGAGTGCTCGATCTGGTCCCCGTCTTTTCGTATCTCTTCCTCGGAGGAAGATGCCGATACTGCAAGACCCGCATTTCGCCGCAGTATCCTCTCGTCGAGCTCTCCGCCGCGGCGCTCTCTCTCGGCGCCTTCCTGACGCACCCGGAGCTTGCGGCGTATCTTGTCGCGCTCGCCCTCTTTATGGCGCTTCTCTTTGCCGTGGTCTACGATCTCCGCCACCTGTCGCTCCCTCTGCCCGCGCTATGGGTCGTCGGCGGCGCGGGCCTCGCCGCTGCGGCGCTCTCGTGCACGGGCGGCGTTTGTTCGGCCGCGCCGCCGACTCCCGGGGCGCTTATGGCGGGCC
Source organism: bacterium (assembly GCA_021813335.1). Classification (GTDB taxonomy): domain Bacteria; phylum Patescibacteriota; class Minisyncoccia; order Phycocordibacterales; family SBAW01; genus JAKALC01. The sequence goes on from JAKALC010000023.1 coordinate 8,995, forward strand.
CCTTCATCGCGGCGCCGCTTTTCGCGTTTTCGGCGATCTCGGGCGGGAGGTGGATGGGATGGGGCGACGGCTTCCTCGCACTCGGCCTCGGCTGGTTCCTCGGCCCGACCGGAGGGGTGACGGCGCTGTGTTTCGCGTTCTGGATCGGAGCTGTTGTCGGCCTCGCGCTCATAGGCCTCTCGCATCTTCCAGCGCGGCGCGGTGTGCATTCCCCGGTGCGCGCGGGAGAGCCGCGGTTTACAATGATAAGCGAGCTCCCGTTCGCGCCGTTCCTTATGCTCGGCGTGCTCATCGTCTACTTCGCCCGCATCGATCTTTTCATCACGCTCATCCAATGAATCGGCACCAAAGAACATACGCCACGCTCTTCCTTTCCCGGCGCCGCTTCGGGGCGCCCGGCTTCACGCTCATCGAACTCATCGTCGTCCTCGGCATCGTGCTCATCATTTCCGCGATCGTGCTGTTCAACGACAATCGGTTCAACAGCTCGATCCTTCT
>JAKALC010000024.1 GCA_021813335.1 bacterium
GCGGACCGTGGTTTCGTGCACGCGCATATCCTTGAGCATTATCTTGCGCTTGCCGAGGCGTTCGATGATGGAACCTTGGTATTCCTGCGGGATATCGATGACGACCTCTTCGAACGGCTCGAGCTTGGCGCCGTTCTCCTCGTGGTAGATGACGTGCGGCTGAGACACCTGGAGCTCGTATCCTTCGCGACGCATATTCTCGAGCAAAATGGCGATATGCATTTCGCCGCGCCCATAGACGCGGTAGGCTTCCTCGCCTTCGGCAGGTTCGACACGAAGCCCAACGTTCACCTCAAGCTCGCGATCGAGGCGCTCCTTGATCTGGCGGGAGGTAACGTACTTGCCGTCCCGTCCGGCGAACGGAGACGAATTGACGAGAAAATTGAGCGAGATCGTCGGTTCATCGACCCTGATGAACGGCAACGTCTCCGCCGCTTCCTCCTTGGACACGGTTTCGCCGATCGTGATGTCGCCCAAACCCGCGATGAGCACGATGTCGCCCGCCGAAGCCGAGGAGACTTCGATGCGCTGCAGCCCTTCGAATGAAAAGAGTTTTATGACCTTCGCCGAGCGCGGCGCTTCGTCGAATTTCTTGATGAAAACGGTCTCTCCGGCCGCGACCGTGCCCTCGTAGATGCGCGCGACGGCGAGGCGGCCGAGGAAATTGTCGTACCCGAGATTGAACGGCTGAAGGCGCAGCGGCAGAGCCGCGAGCGTTTCGGACGAAGCGGGCGGCACGTGTTCGAGGATGGCGTCGAGAAGCGGGGTGAGGTCTTTCGATTCGTCGGCAAGACGGCGCTTGGCGATGCCCTGGCGGCCGATCGCGTACACGACGGGAAAGTTCGCCTGCTCGTCGGAAGCGCCGAGCTCGAAGAAGAGCTCGAGCACCTGCTCTTCGCAGCGCGCCGGATCGGCGGCCGGTTTGTCTATCTTGTTGATGACGACGATGGGCTTGAGGCCGAGCTCGAGCGACTTCTTGAGGACGAAGCGCGTCTGCGGCATAGGGCCTTCCTGCGCGTCGACGACAAGAAGGACCGAGTCGATGGAACGAAGCACGCGCTCCACTTCGGAGCCGAAGTCGGCGTGGCCCGGCGTGTCGACGATATTTATTTTCGTGTTTTTATACGGCAGCGAAGCATTCTTGGCATAGATGGTGATGCCGCGCTCCTGCTCCAAGTCATTGGAGTCCATTGAGATGCCCTCCTTCGCGACGCCCGCCTGGCGCAGCAAAGCGTCGGTCAAGGTGGTCTTGCCGTGGTCGACGTGCGCGATGATAGCGATGTTGCGGATCTCCATAGGCGAAAATGAAAAAGCGCGGAATTCCCGCCCCTTACATACTGAAATAATACGCCAAAATAAACCTTTTGGCAATAGCCCCTCAAAAACAAGGCCCGGCCTTGTTTTCTGTGGATAACTGCTCTATCGGCGGGCCACCCGCACACTAAGTTTGCGCTTGGCGAAGACTTTTAGCAATCCGTTTTACCAAGTGGTAGCGCGCCTGTCCGCGCCGCTTCAGTGCTTGCTCGCGCTTGCGTGCATCATCCTCGTTACGGTACGCCTCATAGTACACGAGTAGAAATGGGCGGCGCGACATCGTGGCCGCACTCTTTCCGTTATTGTGTTCTAAAAGTCTTCGCCGCAGGTCAGTCGTTGAGCCGACATAACATTGGCCATCTTTTTTGCTGATAAGCACGTAAACGTAGTTCATCATGCTAGCGCAAAATTAGTGTGCGGGCCCAGCAGGACTCGAACCTGCAAGTCCGGTTTTGGAGACCGGCAGTTTACCATTGAGCTTATAGGCCCTTTTATTTTTGAAACTATCGGCCTATATCGAACGCGGTGAAGATATAGGCCCTCGGCACAAGGGTAGCACGAACGACTCGAAACGAGAACGGGGTCCTTTTTCGCATCTAAGGTCCGACCTTAGAATTCTAAGGTCGGACCTTTGGTCGTCTTCGAATTGCGCTTGGCTATTTCTTCGCCTCTTTGTGCACGGTCGAGGCGCGGCACCACTTGCAATACTTTTTGAGCTCGATCTTGCGCTCGACGAGCTTTTTGTTCTTGCTCGACCAGTAGTTCACGCGCTTGCACTTCGAGCACTGCAGCTTGATAAGTCTATCTTGCGACATAGGTGCGAGAACTATATCGCAAAAGAACCGCCGGCGCAATCCCCCGCTCTAAAGTTTGACAGCACCGTCGCAGAAGCTGAACCCGAGACTCTTTCCCGCGTAAAATTGGTTGACCCACCATGGCGTACTCACGACATATTTGAGCTGGCACATCTGGCTCTCCGAAATACCGAGCTCGGACATCAGATACTGCTCCGCCTCCTGCCGCGCCGACGCTATGGGCTCTTGGAGGAGCTCTAGGGTGAAGCTCTGGTCCGTATCGATGTATTGAATGGAATACGAAGCAGCGGTCGTCGTCGACGTAAGCGCCGACCCCGAAGGCGAAGCGCCGAGAAGGTAGTGCCCCGGGTTGACGGCGTCTTTGACTGTCGCGGGATCCTTCGTGAAGTCGTTCACTGGTATGGCGACGCCGCCCGCGCTCGTGAGCGTAAGGCCCGCCGGTTGCGCGGAAGCTCCTCCGGGGGCCGGAGCGCCGCCGCCCTGCGACGGAAGGTTCGTCGTCGCGGACCCGGTGAACGAGGCGCCGGTGGTCCCCTCCGGCGCCGGCGCGGTCTGGGCTGAGAACATACGGAAGATAAAGAAGGCGGCAAGCCCTACGACGAGAATGGCGAAAAGTATCACGAGGGAGGTTCTTTTCATAAGGGTCTTTTTAGTACGCTCATTATATCTTCGCACTCGGATCGTAAGTGCTGACACAGGTGCGCGCGTTCGCGTTCCACGGCTGACCGTAGCCCACCGCGCCGCAGCCGGAGGGATTGTTGCAGACGCCCGTCCACGGCTGATACCCCGACTGATTGTAGAGCCATACGGCGCCCGCCGTATTGCACGCCGCATTGTTGCAGCCGGCAGTGCTGCAGTTGAGCCCTTGGGCCTGCGATGTTTTAAGGAACTGCTGCCAATTGCTCGAGCTCGTCTGGCTCGTGAGCTGGAAGAGGCCGCAGGCGCCCGTGCTGCTCGGCTTCGTGTTCGTGTTGCCGGTGCTTTCGGTCATCGCGATGCAGGACATCGCGTTCGCCACGCTCTGGCTCGCGAATCCGGCGCTTTGGAGCGTAGTGGGACTACAGTCGGCGTTGGTGCACAGCGTGGTTCCGGCCGTGCCGGTCGTCGAGCTGCCGGGTACGAGCACTCCGCCAGGACCTTGTTGGACCGTTTTCAGAAGATCGCTCAGTATCGTACCCGGGTTGGCATTGGTCAGCCGGCTCTCCTGCGCGACGCAGGAGATGCTGAACCAGCTGCCCTGCTTATAAGGTCCGCTCGCCAGGATAATATTGAGCAGCGTATTGATGATAAGCCAGCCGCCCAGCGCGAGGAGGAACCCCATACCGACGGTTGAGAAGACGCCCTTCGCCTTCCCCACGGACTCGCTGCTTCCGCCCGAGGTCGCGTAGAGGAATCCCGCGTAGGCGAAAAGCGCCATAGCGATCGGGATGGAGATACCGAGCACCCAATTGATGATGTTCTGGATGAGCTCGGCCAGGTTGCAGAACTGGCAGTCGAGCCCGCTGCACGGCACGAGGCCGGTGCCGCTCCCTCCCGAGGAAGCCGGCGCCTGGGTCGTTTGTCCCGCCTGGACAGTGCCGAGCGACGGATAGGTCGGATTCGTTACGGTACCGGCCGGCTGCGTCGTGCCCCCCGCGCCTCCTGTCGACCCGTATTGAACGGTCGGCGTTTTTGATTGATTCGAACCGCCCTGGATGGTGCCTCCCGTCCCTCCGCTTGCACCGCCCGTCGTGTCGCTCGTACCTCCGGTCGAGTAATAATATCCGCCGGTACTTTGGACCACATCCACCCTCACCGAGCAGGTGGCCGTGCCTCCCGGACCCGTAAAGGTGCCGGTATAGGTGGTGCCGTTGCCCGTCGGTATAACGCCCTGGATGCCGCTCGGCGTCGAACAGTTGCTGATGGAGGTGATGCTGCAGCTGGTCGCGCCTGTGCTATTCCAATACAAATTCGCCGTGCCGCCGGGCACCACGGAGGAAGGATTCGCCGACAAGGAGCAGGAGGGCGCTTGCGCCAGAGCGAGTGCGGGCACGATGAAAGACGCGGCCGCAAGTGCGAGGATGGCGTACCTCGGCGATCTCATACTCTTATGATACCACCTGAAGCCGCGTCCATCATCGACAATGCACAGGAAAACGTGTATTTTATGAGGAGCGCGTCGGTGGCGGAGTGGTCAATCGCAACTGGCTGTAAACCAGTCGCCCTTGTGGCTACGTAGGTTCGAATCCTACCCGGCGCACTAACGACAAAGAACCTGGCTTCTGCCAGGTTCTTTGCGTTTGAGTTTGTGCCGGAGCGTGATATTTGAATATCGCGCGGGTAGGATTCGAACGCCGGAGCGATGTTTTGCCAGCAGGCAAAACCGCGAGGCGGTGCCCAGGCAAACTTTTGCGACGGCAAAAGTTTAGCCGAGGGAGAAATTCCTACCCGGCGCACAAAACAAAGGAGCCTGGAGCGAAAGCTCCGGGCGACTTTTGTTTTGTAGCTGTTCGGGGAGGATTCGAAAGCGAGCGCGGGCACCCGCCGAGCACGGCGGGTCGCGCGAGCAGGGCCGAGCGGAGCGAGGAGCGACGGCGACGAGCGAGCGCTTGGCCGCATCCTACCCGGCGCACCAAATGAAAACGGCTCGGCTTTTGCCGGGTCGTTTTCATTTCTATGCCGCGCCGGAGGAAACTTACTTCGACTCCACCGCCTGGAATTCCGGGGCGGTTTTGACCGCACGACCTCCTTTTTTCACGTCGAAGACGAACTCGCCGTCCTTCACGTCGACCGAGATGCGGCCGCCCGAGAGCACGCCGCGCGAGATCATAAGATTCGCGACCTTCGTGAGTATCTTGTCTTGGATGAGTCGGCGGAGCGGACGGGCGCCGTAGCGCGGGTTATACCCTTCCTTCGCCAAGTACTCGAGCACAGCATCCGAAACCGTGAGCGAGAGATCCTTGCCGCGCAAGCGCTCGGTAACCTCGCGTATCTGGATGTCCACGATCTTCTGTATCGCCTCGGGCGAGAGGATATTGAAAATGATTATCTCGTCGATGCGGTTGAGGAATTCGGGGCGGAAAAACTCTTTGAGCGAGGATTGTACGCGCTCCTTGGCCACGCGATAGTTGTCGGCCTCCTCCGCATTTTGCGTGAAGCCGATCTGCTCCATCTTGTCGATGTATTGCGCGCCGATGTTCGACGTCATAATGATGACCGTGTTGCGGAAGTTGACGTGGCGTCCCTTGGCGTCGGTCAAGGTTCCGTTGTCGAGCACCTGGAGGAGAATATTGAAGACTTCCGGATGAGCCTTCTCGACCTCGTCGAAAAGGAGTACCGAGTAGGGGCGATGGCGGACGAGCTCGGTCAAGGCTCCCCCTTCCTCGTGGCCGACGTAGCCCGGAGGCGCGCCGATTATTTTCGAGACGGAATGCTTCTCCATATATTCCGACATATCGACGCGGATGAGCGCCTTCTCGTCGTCGAACATAAACTGCGCGAGCGCGCGGGTAAGCTCGGTCTTGCCGACGCCGGTCGGCCCCAGGAACATAAACGAGGCGATGGGGCGATTCGGATCGGCGATGCCGGCGCGCGAACGCTTCACCGCATCGGCGACTTTCTGGACCGCCTCGTCCTGCCCCACGATGCGCTCCTTGAGCTCGCTCTCGATGCGCGACAGCTTCTCCGCCTCTTCCTCGAGCATCCGCGAGACCGGAATGCCCGTCCACTCGGACACGACGCCAGCGATATCGGTCTCGGTTATCTCTTCTTTCAGGACGCGGCGCACCGTCTGGAGTTTTTTGAGGCGCTTCGTCTTCTGCTCAAGCTCCTTCTCGAGCGCGGGGATGGCGCCGTAGCGTATCTGCGCCGCGCGCGCGAGATCGACCGCGGCCTCGGCCGAGTCGGCCTCCAAGCGCTGTTCTTCGAGCTGCTTTTTGGCCGCTTTTATCTCCGTGAGGATCTGCTTCTCGTTCTTCCAGCGCGCCTCGAGCTCGCTCGTCTTTTCTTTGAGCTCCATAATTTCCTTTTCGATGGCCTTGGTGCGGGCCTTCGCCGCGCGCGCGCCGACGCTTCCCCCTTCGGCATCCTTTTTCAGAGCTTCGCGCTCGACCTCGAGCCGCACGATGCGGCGATGGGCTTCTTCAAGAAGCGGCGGCTTGTTCTCAAGCGAGATGCGCAAACTCGACGAGGCCTCGTCGATGAGGTCGATGGCTTTGTCGGGCAGGAAGCGGTCGGCGATATAGCGCGACGAGAGCTGCACGGCGGCGACGATGGCGTCGTCCGTGATATGGACGCCGTGGAACATCTCATACTTCTCCTTGAGCCCGCGCAGGATGGAAACGGCATCCTCGACTGAGGGCTCCACGACATAGACGGGCTGGAAGCGGCGCTGGAAGGCCGGGTCGCGCTCGATATGCTTCTGGTATTCCTTGAGCGTGGTCGCGCCGATGACGCGCATCTCGCCGCGCGCGAGAGCGGGTTTCAGCATATTGGCCGCATCGGCGGCGCCCTCCGCGGCGCCCGCGCCGATGATGGTGTGTATCTCGTCGATGAAAAGGATTATTTTGCCTTCGGCGCGTTCTATCTCCTTCATAATGGCCTTGAGCCGCTCCTCGAATTCGCCGCGGTACTTCGTACCGGCAATGAGAAGTCCGAGGTCGAGCGAGACGATATCTTTGTCGCGGAGCGACTCGGGGACGTCGCCCGCCGCGACGCGCGCGGCGAGGCCTTCGGCGATGGCTGTCTTGCCGACGCCTGCTTCGCCGATGAGTATCGGATTATTCTTCGTGCGGCGCGAAAGTATCTGGATGACCCGCTGGATCTCCGTGTCGCGGCCGATGACGGGATCGAGCTTGTTGGCGAGCGCGAGCTTCGTGAGCGAGCGCGTGTACTTCGGGATGGCGCGGAATTTCTTCGGCTCGGCCGATGCCGTATGGGTCGACGAGCGCAGCTCGGCGAGCGCCCGGAGAACCGACTCGCGCGTCATACGGAAGCGGGACAGGATGTCGCGCGCGGTGCCCGCCACGTCGAAGAGCGCCACGAGCAGGTGCTCGGGCGCAACGAACTCGTCGTGGAGCTCCGAAGCGACCTTTGAGGAACGCTCGAGCGCCTGGACGAGCTCCGGCGTAAGGTAGAGCTGGTACGAGGGGGCGAGAACCGACGACGATTCGGGCGCCTCAAGCATCTCGATGACGGTGTCGACGATGAGCGCCGTGTCGATCTCAAGCTTGTCGAAAATGGAAATGGCGACGCTCTCTTCCTGAAGAAGAAGCGCCCCGAGCAGATGGAGCGGGCTCACGTGGCTCTGTCCGCGCTCGACGGCGAGCTCGTGCGCCTTGCGCACGGCTTCCTTGGCTTTAGTGGTGAAATGATTGAAGGGAGGCATTTTTTCAGCTTCTAGCTTAGAACTCGATGGTCCGGGCCGGAGTTAGGGACACACGGTAACACAAAAGTGCGGCAAGTTCAATGGCTTGCGGCGGCGGCCGACCCGGAAGCGGCGGCCGAAGCGCCGCCCGCCGCGGCAGCGGCGCTCGAGGCGTCCGCGGATTGGGCGGCGGCCTTGAAGATGTTGGGCATACTGTAGAAGTCGCTGCCCGCCGCCTGGGAGTCGGTGGTGACGATGCCGACGACCTCGCCGAAGAGCGTTATGAGAACCGAGCCCGGGGTGGCGGACGAAACGCTCGCCTCGAGCATCCGCGTCGAGTTCTTGTCGGACGAGGCCGGAAGCGAGGCGATGACGCCTTCGCCCACGGTGTCTCCGCCCGTTCCGCCGATGCGAATGACCGTCTGGCCGAGCTGGAGCTTCGACGGGTCGGCGAACGCCGCGGGGGTGAGCGCGGGGGTCGAGGTGGAGAGCGTCAGGTCGAGGAGCGCCACCGAGGTCGTCGTCGCCGCCGAGCGAGCGGCCGCGGGAACCTTGCTGCCGTCGGGCAGGATGGCGATATAGGACGCGGCGGGATCGATCGAGCCGCGATCGGTTATGACGACGCCTTTCGCGTCGATGACAAGCCCGCGCGCGACGAGAATATCGGGCGCGGAGGCCGCCGCGATGCGGACGATGCTCTTCTGGACGTTCGCGATGGATTGCGCCGCGAGATCGTCGTTTTTGACGACGACGGTCTTGACGATCGCCGCCGCGGGAGAAGCCGTCTGCGCCGCCGGCACCACCTGCTGGACGGTGCGCTCGATGATGTGATTGACCGCGGCTTGCATCTGGGGCGGCGCCTGATTGACCAAGGAGACCGTGACGATGCCGGTCGCGATGGACGTGACGAAGGACACGAGGAGCGTGAGGAGGATGATCTGGGTCTTGTTGAGATGCTCAAGGTCCATAGGTATCCAAAATATACCTCGCCGAAATCAGGGGCGCAACAAAAAGCCGCGGGCGGGTGCGGGAGGCTACGGCTTCCGATAGAGCTTGTAGGCCCCGAGGAGCGCGTCCGCGATGCGGCGGGCGTCGCGCTTCGTCGCATCGGGCAGGAGCGTGATGCGGATGGCGCCGCGCGCCCTCTCCTTCGAATGTCCGAGCGCCTGGACGACGTACGACGGCTCTTCGCCGCCGAGTTCGCAGGCGGAACGTGTCGAGGCGGCCACACCGAAGGCGTCGAGCGCGATGACGGCCGTCTCTCCTTCGAGCCCGGGAATGGAAATATTGACGTTGTTCGCGATGCGGTGCTCGCGCGACCCGTTAAGCTCGGCGCCGGGGACTCGTTTTGCTATTGTTTCGATAAGAAAATCGCGCACGGCGGCGACCCGCTTCGCGCGCTCTTCGACGCCGGTCTGCGCGAGAGCGAGCGCTTCGGCGAATGCGCCGGAGAGCGGCGCGTTCGCCGTGCCCGGACGCATCCCCTGCTCCTGCTCGCCGCCGTACAGAACGGGCTCGAGCTTCACGCCGCGGCGGCGATAGAGAGCGCCGACGCCTTTCGGCCCTAAAATCTTTTGCGCATCGAGCGTCATAAGGTCGACGCCGAGTTTTTCGACGGCAAGTGGTAGATAGAGCGGCGCCTGCGCCGCGTCGGTATGGAAGTAGAGCGGAAGAGCGTTCCCTTCTTCCGTACGCTTCTTCCTTATGTGGCGGATCTCTTTCGCGAGCTCGCGCACGGGCTCCACGGTCCCCACCTCGCTGTTGACGAGCTGGACGGAGACGAGAACCGTCTCTTCGGTCAGAGCGTCCGCGAGCGCTCGGGGCGAAACGAGCCCTCCCTCGTCGACCGGAAGCTCGACGAGATCGAGGCCGCGCTTCGCGAGGTTCCGAAGCGGCCCGA
>JAKALC010000025.1 GCA_021813335.1 bacterium
TACCGATGCGTCAAAAATCGCACCCAGCTGGGTGCGATTTTTGACGCTACAGAGCTTATTTTTTCAAAAGCTTCGCGAGCTGAGACTTTTTGCGCGCTGCCGTGTTTTTCTTGATGACGCCGCGCTTCGCTGCCTTGTCGATGGCCTTATAGGCCGCGGAGAGGTTCGCCTCCGTCTTCCCTTCGCCCGAGCGTACAAGGCGCACGGCGTTGCGCAGGGCGCGCATACGACGCTCGTTGAAGACCTTGCGGCGCTTCGATTGGCGGAGCGCTTTCTTTGCCGACTTCGTGATTGCCATGCGCAACACTCTACCCGAAAACGCGCCTTCCGGCAAGGCTAGTCCCCCAGGAGCGGAAGCGGTAAGCTGTAGGGAATGATAGGCAAGCTCGCGGGACGCTATGCTGGAGAAGCCGGGAACGGAGCGATACTCCTCGACGCCAACGGCGTCGGCTACGAGGTCCGCGTGCCTCCGGCCGACATCATCGACGCCGAACTGCGCGAAGGTGACCCGCTCGAGCTCTTCATCCACACTGCGGTTCGCGACGACGCCATCGATCTCTACGGATTCCCCACCCGCGAGGAGCTGTCGTTCTTCAAGCTCCTTATGAGCGTCTCCGGCATCGGACCGAAGACCGCGCTCTCCATCCTTACGGTGGCCGATGTCCCCTCTCTCAAGCGGGCCGTCGCCGCGGGCGATGCGACCGTCCTTACGAAGGTCTACGGCATCGGCAAGAAGAGCGCCGAGCGTATCATCGTCGAACTCAAGGATAAGCTTGCCAAGGAGCAGGTTCTCTCGGGCGACGTTACGGACGGTGTTCATATCTCCGCAGAGACCGACGTGCTTGAAGCGCTCGAGGCCTTGGGCTACAGCGCCGCTGAGTCGCGCCGAGCGCTCAAGGCGGTGCCGCGCGACACGACCGACGTTCGGCAGAAGCTCGCTGCCGCACTCAAGGAGTTGGGCACGCCGGCGAACAAAACCGGATACGTGCAGCCCTAGCTCTTGGGCTACTTGCCCGCAAAAGAAAAAGCCGGAGAGTTCCTCTCCGGCTTTGTTGTTTTCGGTCTCTTTCAGCTAGCGCCAGGGCACGAGCCGCTGCTGTTCCCCTTCCGATAGGAAGTCGGCCAGAGGGCCCTCTCTCGAGGAGCGCCTCAAGTTGCGCAATGCCCGATCTTCTATCTGGCGGATCCAGTCGCCCGAGCATCCGAACAGAACGCTGATCTCTTTGAGCGTATGCTCCTTGCATCCGATGCCGAAGCGGAGCCGCAAAACCTCCGCTTCGCGCGGCTTGAGCGTCGCGAGAACTCCATCGATAGCGCTCTTGAGCTCTTTCTCGAGGACGATATTCTCAGGGAGAAGCGCATCTGACTCAAGCGAAGCGATGGCCGCCTGCACTTCCGCGAAGCGGGCTTCGGCAAAGCTTCGGTTCTTCGTAAGCACGTTCTCGGTCTGTTCGGCGCTGAAAAGCTCCTCCGGCGAACACCTGAGGGTTTCCGCAAGCTGGAGGACTGACGGCTTCCATCCGCCCTCCGTACTGAGAGGACTCTCCATCATATTTACGAGCCGGTATAAGGTGGCATTGCTTATGCCGCACCGGTTCGCGAGCACGGCGACCGATGCGATGCCCGCCGCCTCCATTTTCTTCAGGATCAAATTGTTCCTCACCCGGACCTCGATCCGAATGTCTTTCTCTTGTGGCTCCCGCCGTTTGGGCATATCGCTCCTCCTCCGAGATTCAAAAGAACGCTGTAAACACGATGCGCTGACAACGAACTTTTGTCAATCTTTCGCGCTGGGGTACACTGATCGTATGTTCCGAAAATTCGTTCGCGCGCTTCTGCCCGCCGCCCTGTATCGCACGGCGGCAGGCGCGTACCACTTCGCCCTCGCCTACCTGGGAGCGATCGCCTACCGATTTCCGTCGCGCAAGCTTGTGGTCATCGGAGTCACGGGGACCAAAGGAAAGTCAACCACCGTCGAGCTCATTCGCGCCATCTTGAACGATGCCGGCCATCGGACCGCGTCGGCGAGCACAATCCGCTTCTGCATCGGAGAGGAGTGCGAGCCGAATCTCTATAAAATGACGATGGTCGGACGCTTTTTCCTCCAGCGCTTTTTGCGCGCGGCGGTCGACGCGGGCGTTACGCACGCGGTCGTCGAAATGACCTCCGAAGGCGCCGTGCAGTTCCGGCATAAAGCGATCGAGCTCGATGCGCTCGTCTTCACTAATCTTTCGCCCGAGCACCTCGAGTCTCACGGCGGCTTCGAGGCCTACGCGGAGGCGAAGCTTTCGCTCGCGCGGCACCTCGAGAGGTCGCCGAAGCGGCCGCGCGTCATCGCCGCCAATGCCGACGACGCCTACGGCCCGCGATTCCTCGAAACAGCGGTCGAGGTACGCGCACCGTTCTCGCTCAAGGACGCGGAACCCTATTCTGCCGACGACCGCGGGGTGCGCTTTGTGTGGCGCGGGGAACTCTTCACCTCCTCCCTTCCCGGCGTCTTCAATCTCAAGAACATCCTCGCCGCGCTCGCCGTCTGCGAGGCGCTCGGCGTGCCGCGCGACGCGATGAAGCGCGCCATAAGCAAGAGCGCGACCGTCGCCGGGCGCGCGGAGCGCGTCGAGCGGGGCCAGCCATTCTCAGTCGTCGTCGACTATGCGCACACGCCGGACTCGCTGCGCGCGCTCTACGAGACCTACGCGAAAAGCGCGCGGCGGCTTATCTGCGTCCTCGGCGCGACCGGCGGCGGACGCGACGCCTGGAAGCGTCCCGCGATGGGGAAGGTCGCCGATGAGTTCTGCGACGCCGCCTTCCTCACGGACGAAGACCCGTACGATGAGGACCCGAAAAAAATAGTCGAGGAGGTCGCTCGAGGATTTTCGCGCATAACACCGCACGTCATTATGAACCGCCGCGAGGCCATACGCGCCGCGCTCGAGGAAGCCGGGAGCGGCGACGCCGTACTCATCACCGGTAAGGGAACCGATCCGTATATTATGCGCGCGGACGGGGCGCGCGAGCCGTGGAGCGACCGCAAGGTCGCCGAGGAAGAACTCGCGCATCGAGCGGCCTCTGCCTAGCCGCTCGAGGATAGAAGCGGTATCCTTGAGGTATGGCGGATGAGCATAACGGAGGAGGAGGAAGCGCGCTCGGCGAGCTTGTCGTCCTGTGCATCGCGCTCTTTATCCTCATCCTGTTCTGGTTCGCGAGCGGCCGACCCAATGCCGACTCCCTCGGAAGCCTCTTCGTGAAGTCGCCGCTTGCGGCATCGCTGAGCACGACGACCGAAACACCCGCGGTAAAAACGAACTGGCTTCCGTTCTGGAACCCCGAAACGGCGTCGCAAACGTCGTGGCAGCCGGCGCCGCAATACCAAGGCGGCAACTTCGGCGGCATCCCCGCGATACCCGCGCTCGCGCATTTCGCGCCGAGCCCCGCGGGCGGCGAGGTGCTCATCCAGGACTACAGCGCCGCGCGCTCCAGCGTGCCGAGCCAGGAATATATCGTCATCTACGCGAGCTCGGCGAACCCGGGCCCTATCACCCTGAGCGGGTGGCAACTGCGGAGCCCTATCACCGGGAGAGGGGCGTATATCGGCGGCGGCATCGAGGTTCCGCATCCCGGCGAAGCCGATACGCTGCAGCCCATCAAACTCAACCCGGGGGATTCCGCCGTCATCACGACCGGACGCTCCCCCATCGGGGCCTCGTTCCGCGAGAACGAGTGCTCGGGGTACCTCGCCCAGTTCCAATACTTTACGCCGTCCTTCACCCAGGGGTGCCCGCTTCCGCAGGACGATCTCGCCCGCTACGGCAGCCCGCAGGACGTGCAGGACTACCGCTGCATCCAGGCCGTCGCCGGGCTGTCATCGTGCCAAGCGGCCATCGGCGCGCCCGCGGGGGTCACGAGCTCGTGCTCCGACTTCATCACGCAGCACTTCACCTATAGCGGATGCGTCGCTACGCACCAGTCCGATCAAAATTTCTTGGGACGGCGTTGGCGCGTCTACCTCGGACAGGACAGCGAGATGTGGAGCAACACGGGCGACGTCATCGCGCTCTTCGACGAGAGCGGCCGCCTCGTGACCGCCGTGACATATTGAATTTAACCGTAAGACTTTCGATCTATGCTCACTCAATTTCCCGCGCTTCTTTCGTACTCGTTCTTCGCGCCGACCCTGCTGCGCGCCGCAGCAGCGGTCGTCATCGCGCTCCTCGCCCTGACGCACGTGCGGCGGGAAGACGAGCTTGAAGCGATATTCTCGCCCCTCGTCTCCAAATTCGCGCCGACCTTCGCCTGGCTCCTCGTCATTATCGAAGCAGCCGTCGCAATCGCGCTCTTTGTCGGCTATCGGACACAGGTCGCCGCGATTGCGGGAGCTCTCCTCGCACTTATGATGCTTCTCGCCGGTCCCCGCATAATGGCGCCAAGGGATCGCTCGGCGGCGTTTCTTCTCCTTGTCGTATGCATCTCCCTTCTCGCACTCGGTGCAGGGGCTTTCGCCTTCGACCTGCCGCTCTGAACTTTATGCCTCGGAGTTCTTCCGCCGCGCCTCGCGGGATGGTGCTCGTGCTGCACAATATACGCAGCGTTCACAATGTGGGCTCGATGTTCCGCACCGCGGATGCCGCCGGCGTTTCTAAAATAATTCTCTCGGGCTACACGCCGACGCCGCTCGACCGGTTCGGCCGCTTACGCCTCGATCTCGCGAAAGTCGCGCTCGGCGCCGAAAAAACGATCCCGTGGGAACATACGGCGGCCGCTGCGCCCGCGCTTGTAAGGTTGCAACAGGCGGGGTATCTCCTTCTCGCTATCGAGCAAAGTCCGAACTCGGTCTCCTTGTTCGACTGGCACCCGCCTTCTCCCTCGCAACCCCTCGCGCTTATTGTGGGCAACGAAGTCCGCGGGCTCTCTCCCGCCATTCTCAAACAGTGCGACGCCATTCTTGAAATCCCGATGCGCGGCGCAAAAGAGTCGCTCAATGTTTCCGTCGCGGCAGGGATCGCGTTGTTTACGGCGTTGAAATGATTTTTTGGGAGGAATTTTGTCTGTCCTTTCATCCCGGCATCCTTGCACATTGCCCGCTTGCCAGATATCGGCAGCATATTATCGTTAACAATGGAAGCTTTCGAACACACTAAGGGGGTCGCCAATGCCAAACGACAGCGTAGATGTGCTGGCGCTTCACGGTCTACTTGACGTACCTGCGGTACGAAAGACGTGCGGGGCACCTCCAGGTACACACGATACAGGTGGTGACGATTTTGACGACCAGAAGACGCACCCGCAAACACGCGTCGATGCCGTAACCAGAGCGTGTCTCGCCGCTCTGAAGAACGACCGCTGAATCATTGGAGGAACTATGCCCGAAGATGCGGTTCTTAGGGAGGCGGAGTTGTGGTGGAAAAAATTGAGCGACCCGAATTGCGGGACGTACAAAATAATCCACGCGCGTATGGCTGAAGTTGAAGAAGGCGGCACATTCGATCCAGAAGCCGTGCTCGAACGATATCGGGCAACCGGCGGCGAGCGCATAAAGAAACTCGCCGAAGCACTGCAAAGCTGATCGCTACTACCGCTCCTTAAGAGCGGTTTTTGTTATCCCCAGAAAACAAGGCCGGGCCTTGTTTTCTGGGGATAACTTGTCGTGTCCGCCCGGTTGGTTACGATCCAACGACCTTCTCCTTAAAAGGGAGCTGCTCTACCAACTGAGCTACGGGCGGATAATTCCAACCATCACAAGATACAACAAAAAACGCTGAACGTGAAGGATATTTCAGAGAGTGAGGGCGAAGCGCTCGAGGAGAAGCCCGAGGTCCCCCGCTCCGCGATGCGCGTCGTGATACATCGAGACGATCTCGAAGGAGAGTTTTCTTAGGCGATCGCGGTCCGCAGGCGTCCGTGCCGAAGAGAGCATCGTGCGCGCCTTCCACGCGAGAACGCCCGCGATATTTTCCGGAGCGATCCCCTGCCGCAGGGCCTGCACGAGGAGAAGCCAGAGGATCTTCCGGTCGCGCTTTCCGAGTGCGTCGGCAAGGCCGAAGATATTGAACTCCTCCTCTTCTTTTTTCTTTTTTTCAAGCGCCTCGAGCTTCGCGCCGGCGGCTTCGAGCGAGCGGACGGTCTTTATCGGCAGTTTCTCTTCTTCAAAGACGAAGCTGTGCGGCGAAGTTGCGAGGCCTCCGGCTATCTCAAGAAGCGCCTCGCCGAGATCCTCCGCGGGAGAGAACTCCTCTCTTTCTTCCGCGGACGCTTCCACGGAGAGAGCACCGCGCACGAAAAACGCCAATGTCTCGCCCGTAAGCGTCTGCGTCGCGGCCATCGCGGCGAGTTCGTCCACGGAGATGCGCGCCGCGTCGAGCTCCTGGAGCGGCAGACGCACGAGCTCCCGGCGCCGCTCTGCGCGCTCGTTCGCATCTCCGCCGACAATAACAATAAGCATATGGTTATAGCGGCTTCATTTCTCCCCAATTCTTGCCCGCGGCCCCTTCCGCGATGAGCGGAATGCCGCGGCGCTCGTTCTCGGGAACGACGTGCTCCATAATAGCGCGGATCTTCGGCGCAAGAACGGGAACGAGACCGTCCTCGATCTCGAAGATGAGCTCGTCGTGAACCTGGAGAAGCATATGGGCCTTCTCGCGCAGGCCCTCGCGCTCGAAGAACTCGTCGAGGCGCACCATCGCGAGCTTGATGATGTCGGCCTGGGTCCCCTGCATCGGAGCGTTGATCGCCATCCGCTCCGCCGCGGCGCGGATGTAGGCGATGGGCGAGCGGATGCCTTCGAACTGGCGGCGCCGTCCGAAAAGCGTCGTCGTGTAACCGCGCCGCGCCGCGTCCGCTTTCGTCTCGTCGAGGTACTCGGCGAGGCGCGAGAAGGTCTCGAAGTAATGATTGTAGAACTCCTGCGCTTCCTGGCGCGACGTTCCGAGCCCTTCTTTGAGCGCGTTGACGCCCATTCCGTAAAGGATGCCGAAGTTGATGACCTTCGCGCGGCGGCGCTGCTCCTTGGTAACCTCGCTTTCGGGGACGTTGAACACCCGCGATGCGACCGCCGCGTGCACGTCTCCCCCTTCGCGGAAGATATCCGCGAGCTTTTCGTCGCCCGAGAGAAGCGCCGCGATGCGGAGCTCTATCTGCGAGTAATCGAAGGCGACGAGCGAAGAGCCCTCCTTCGCGACGAAGGCGTGCCGTATCGCCTTCCCCAAGTCGCTCTTCACGGGGATATTCTGCAGGTTCGGCTCTTGCGAGGAAAGCCGGCCGGTCGTCGTTCCGGTCTGAAGGTAGGTCGTGTGCAAGCGATTGTTCGCGTCGAGGAGCGCTGGGATAGTGTCGATATAGGTCGAGAGGAGCTTCTGCAGCTCGCGGTGAGCGAGGATGTCGGCGATGATGGGGTGAAGCTCCTTCATTTTCTCGAGCTCCGACTCCCGCGTCGAGCGCGCACCGGTCGACGTTTTTTTCTGATTTTTGACGGAAAGCCCGAGCGTGTCGAAGAGGATCGCCGAGAGCTGTTTGGGTGAATTGATATTGAACTCTTGCCCCGCGTGCGCCCAAATGCGCGCCGAAAGTTCTCCCAAGCGGCTCCGATATTCTTCCGCGAGTTTGGCGAGGAGCGCGCGGTCGACGAGGATGCCGCGCGCCTCCATCCGGCGCAGGACCGGCATAAGAGGGAGCTCGATCTTGTCGTATACGAACGCTAATTTTCTCTCTTCGAGTTCGCGGTGAAGCACGGCGCGCGCGGCCTCGATCGTTTTTGTTTTCGTCATACGATAGACGTCATCAAGCGACGGCTCCGTGAGGCTCGAATCGACGACCCATACCGCGAGCGCGAGCTTGTCTATCTCCTCCTGCGGCACGCTTCCCTCCGCTTCTTCCGTTTTTTCTTCGCGGACTTTTTCTGCCGGTCCCGGCGCGGGCGCTTCGATGCCGAAGAGAGAGCGCACCCGCGGCATAAGCGAGCGGAAATCGAGCTCCGCCATCACGTCGAGAAGCCGCTGCGGATCGACGCCTTCGCGCCAAGTCTTCTCCGGCAGCGTGAAATCGATAGGGACGTCGCGGCGGATCTCGGCGAGCATCTTCGAGAACCGCGCCTCTTCTTCCTGCGCTTTCAGCTTTTCGATCATCCCCGCCTTAACGCCCGCGGCCTCGAGCTTTTCCGGCTCTTTTTTGAGTACCGCGTATACGTCATCGAGCGAACCGAATTTTGAAATGATGATGCTTGCGGTTTTCTCGCCAACGCCCGAAACGCCCGGGATATTGTCCGACGGGTCGCCGCGCAGGCCCTTGTAGTCGGCGATGAGTGCGGGCGGGAAACCGAACCGCGCCTCGACCGCCGCCTCATCGTAGAGAATAGTGTCGGAGAGGCCCTTCTTGAGCGTGTAAACCTGCACGCGCTTGCCGTCGATGAGCTGGAGCGTGTCCATATCGCCCGAAGCGATGACGACCTCGATGTTCTTTTCTTTCTTCAGGCGCTCGACCACCGTGCCGATGATGTCATCGGCCTCGAACCCTTCTTTCTCATACGACGGTATGCCGAAGGCCGCGATGACGTCGCGCGAGCGGATGATCTGCGCCACGAGATCGTCTTCCGCTTTTTTGCGCGTCGCCTTGTACGCCTCGTACGCGATGTGCCGGATGGTAGGCTTCGGCAGGTCGTAAGCCGCGACGAGATAGTCGGGCTTGAGATCGCCCGCGATGCGCACGAGCATCGAGATGAGGCCATACAAGGCACCCGTCGGCTCCCCTTTCGACGAGGAGAAGTCCGGCAGCGCGTGGTAGGCGCGATGGAGTATCGCGTGCGTGTCGAGGATGACGAGGCGTTTTTTGGCCGGCATTACGGCCATTTTAGCACCTTGGGGCCCGGACGGCTTCGCCCGAAAGGAGCCGCAGCGGTAAGGTTTTTCTCCGCTTCCGGACTCTTGACATATATGCTCTTTGTGTGCTATCATTATTATTAGCGCGCTTCCTATGCGCTCGTTCTTCAACACTTCGGGAGGTTCAGATGATAGACGTAAGCCTCGTACTGGCAGCAATGGGCGTGGCGCTCGTATTCCCCGCCCTCGCGGCAGCAGCAAAACAGAGCCGGCACTCATCGGGGCTCGTCCGGGCAATCGGCGGGATCACTCTGATGTTCGCTGCCGGCATGGAGCTGAGCGCCGGTTCCTTGGAGATCGCGCCGGCCAACGCGGCGAGATCGCCGCTCAAACAGGGCGTGGCCTATTCGCTAGTCGGCGAAACATTGCCGATCCACGGCAGGGTGTACGCTCTGGTCCAGCCGCTGTTCGAGAAGGACGACGCCGTCGTCGCCGTCTCGTTCCCCGGCGGCGG
>JAKALC010000026.1 GCA_021813335.1 bacterium
CCGCCTTCACCTTCACGACAAACCAGATCTTCACCGACGAGGAACGCGGCCTTACGGTGCGGGGGACCGCGCTCCCCGACGCCGCGATTATCTTGAACGTCCATCGCGGCGGCGCCATTGTGGCGAGCACGACCGTGCGCGCCGACGCGGAAGGGAACTGGAGTTATACGTTCGAAGAACCGCTTCGCAATGGCACCTACGGCGTCAGCGCCGTCGCGCGCGACGCCCGGGGCGCCTTGAGCCTCGCGGTCGAGTCGTCCCCGGTCGCGGTCAGCGAGCGGCCGATCATCCAGCTCGGCGTGCTCCAGCTCGGGGCGGGCGGCGCCGTCATCCTCCTTCTCCTTATCCTTGCGGCGGGGTGGGGCGGAGGCCTCTACTACTATCGTAGGGAACAGGAAACGCTGCTCCGGCGGCTTCTCGTGGCGGAAACGGATGTCGCCAAGGTCTTTAAGATCATCAGCGACGATGTCGAGAAGCTCCGCAAGCTGGGAAATCTTTCTTCCGACAGCTCGCTCGTCCTGAACCGCCTCCACGAGAATCTCGAGAAGATGGAGGGATATCTCAAGAAAGAGCTCCAGAACATTAAGAAGTGACGCTATGCCGACCCCCAGCCAAAAGAAAGTTCTGATCGTCGAGGATGAAGACGTCATCGTTATGCCGCTTGCCGACTCGCTTCGCCGCGAGGGGATCGAGGTCGCGGTCGCGCATAACGGCGAAGAGGGTCTCGAGGCGGCGCTCGCGGATGTCCCGGACCTTATCCTGCTCGATATTCTTATGCCGAAGATGGACGGGCTCACGATGCTCAAAAAACTGCGCGCGGCGCCGGAGGGGGCGCGCATCCCCGTTCTCGTGCTGACCAATCTGGGCGAGATAACGAGCGTCGCGGACACGCTCGAGGCGGGCATCAGCGATTATCTGGTCAAAAGCAACTGGAAGCTCGATGACGTCGTGCGGCGCGTCAATGAGCGGCTCGCGCGGGCCTAACGGCCGTTTTTTTGGATGCACCGCAGCCTACGATCGGCGCGTATATATCGGCATATGGCCTATCGCGATCGCCGGGCAGCTGCGGCTGCGATCATAGGGGTGTGCGTCATCGTCGCCCTGGCCGCGCATCTTCCCGGCGCGCCGGGAGAGCGTCCGCAGCCGAGCCGCGCGTCCCTGGAAATAGGAGGCGTCTCGGTCGCGGTCGACCTCGCGTCGACGACCGCCGAACGCGAGCTCGGTCTCTCGGGGAGGACGTCGCTCGCGTCAGGAGAAGGAATGCTCTTCCTCTTCGACGAAGCCGGGCTCTGGGGCTTTTGGATGAAAAATATGAATTTTCCCATCGATATCATCTGGATGGACGCGAAGGGGCGCGTCATAACGGTCGCCGATTCGTTGCCGCCGGAGTCGTACCCCGCCGTTTTTTATCCGCAAGCCCCCGCACGGTACGTTCTCGAAGTTCCGGCGGGCTTCGCACGCGCCCATTCGATCGGGCCGGGGTCGATGGCGGTTATTCCTTCTTCCTTATAACGAGTGCGTCGCGGGCAGAACTTGCCGCCGCATTTTTTGCGTGGTATTATTGTGTAAGCGCGCTGTGCAGCAGCTCGCCGCACGGACCGACGCTGCGAACGGGAAGCTCGTCGCGCCGGTCCGTGCGGCGGGAGGAAAGTCCGAACACTTATCGGGTCCGTGCTTCGGCGCGGTCCGAAAGGGTAGCAGGTAATCCCTGTCATCCGCTCCCTGCGGGCGGAAGAGGTGCGAACAGAGACGCTTGCGGCGAAAGCCAAGAGCCCTCGCGCGCAAACGCGAGGTGAGGCCCGCAGCGATGCGGGAGTGAAACGGCTAAATCCTTACTCGGGTGCAAGGCCGTGCTGCGCTCTCCGGAGCGCGGAGTGCCGCTCGAACCGCCCGGCGACGGGCGGTCCAGATAAATTGCTGCATACGACAGAATTCGGCTTATCGGCGCGCGCGCAGGATGGACAAGGCCCCGCTTTACCGCGGGGCCTGTTCGCGCCCGGACTGTCCGCCGATTCCGCTACGATTGCCGCCAGTAATACCCAGGCGCCGCATTTGCGCGCCGCATTCTTCCTGTATACTTATCCTATGTTCTTTCGGGCGCCGTGCCTTACCGACGGCCGTTCCTGCAACGGATCGGCTCAACCGTATGGCGGTAGCGGCTGACGACGGCGTGCGACACGTTACCAATTATTTATTTCTCATAGTCGTTTTCCATTCACACGTATGTACGAACACAATGCTCCGATGTCCGCAGGTACGCACTCTCCTACCTTTTCCGCTCCAGCCGCTTCTCATCACGAGACCGGAGGCAGGGGGCTCCCACCGCTCTTCCGCGGGGGAGCGGGAGCCGGGACCGAGCGCGCGGCGCGGCTTATGCGCCTGGCCCTCGGGTTCTTCGCGGGAGGCATTGCGCTCTCTCTTCTTCTCATCAGTCCGACGACCTGGCTCTCGACATTCTTCCTGAAGTCCTCCGTCTTCACGATCTGCCTTGCGGTCGCCGCGGCTCTCTATCTCCTGGCGCGGCGCGCGGCGCCCGAAGGATGGGACGAGCCGACGACCAAACGAGCCCGGCGGGCGGTCGCGCTTGCGGCGCTCATCCCGCTCGCGTACCTCGTGTCGTACTACTTCTCGGTCGGACGCCCGGCAGCGCTCATCGGGAGCGGGAACGATACGGATACCCTTCTTTTCGCGATACTCGCGTACGCGGCGCTCTTCTTCGGCTATGAGGCGTTCCGCGCGCCGCGCGCGGCAAAGATGCTCATCCGCACGATGGTCGGCGTTTCGCTCGTGGCGGTCGTGTTCCAGTACCTCAACATCTTCTTCGGCTCGAAGATCCTCCCGGCCTCTCTCTTCGGCGACCCGACGGTGACCCTCGTCGGCAAGTGGAACGAGCTCGGTCTTCTCGCCGCGCTCGCCGCGCTTCTCCTCGTCGTGCGCGCGGAGTTCACCGATATGGCCGCCCGTACGCGCCGGCTCCTCATTGCGGGCCTCGTCGTCCTGACGTTCCAGCTCATCATCATCAACTTCGATCTCGCCTGGGCGCTTCTCTTCGTCGGGGCGGTCGCCGCGGCGCTCTACAAGTACGCCGCGACCCGCCGCTCTCCTTCGGAGCGCCCGTCGGAATACTGGTATGCGGGCACGATCGCGGCCATCGCCGCGGTGTTCTTCCTGTGGGGCTCGGCGATCGGGTCGCATTTGCCGCAATCGCTCGCCATCTCCTCGCTTGAGGTCCGCCCGTCCGCATCGGCGACGTATGAAATAGCCTGGGCGGCGCACGGCGGCTCGCCCCTGCGCGATCTCATCGGGGCCGGCCCCAACACGTTCGGACAAGAGTGGCTGCTCCATAAATCTCCCTCGGTGAACCAGACACAATTCTGGAGCGTCAGCTTCAATTCGGGCTTCAGCACCTTCCTGACCGCGCTCTCGTCGATCGGCGTTCTCGGCATTCTCGCCTGGCTCATCCCGCTCCTCGTCGTCCTCTGCGGCTTGTGCGGATTGCGCACACGTATGGCGCACCTCTCTCCTGACGAACGCTTCGCCGTGCTCGGTCTCGGTCTCGCAGCGGCGTTCCTCTGGATATCGGCGCTTTTCTACGAGCTCGACCAGAACGTAATGCTCCTCGCCTTCATCGCGACGGGCGCCTTCATCGGTGTCTTCGGCCGCGCGAACGCCTCTCAGGAAGCGCCGGCCTCGCTCTCGCCGCGCGCCCGCCGCGTGAAGATCATCGCGGCCGTGATCCTTCTCATTGCCGTGGCGCTTATCTCGGCCTTCGTCGTCCGCCGCCTCGTTTCTTCGGCGTATGCGCAGCGCGCGGCCGCCGCTCTCGGCAACGGCGAGGTCGATGCTGCGGTCGCTCTCGCGACCCGCTCGCAATCGATCGAGCTCACGGAAGACAACCTCCTGCTCGGCGTCGCTATAAATGCCGCGCAGATCCAGAATATTCTCAGCGCATCGACGACATCGCAGAGCGAGATCGCCTCCCTTCGCACGAAGTTCCAAACCGCGCTGACGCAAGCTATCGGGCAAGCGCAGGCGGCATCGGCGCTCAACCCGCAGGATTACCAGCCGTACGTCGCTTTGGCGAACATCTACGAGCTCGTTATTCCGCTCAAGATCCAGGGTGCCTACGAAGGAGCGCAGCAGGCCTACCAGGAAGCGATGGTGCTGAGCCCGAACGACCCCTCGATCCCGCTTCTTTTGGCGCGCCTCGAGGCGAACCAGGACCTGAAGGGGAACGAGGCCGACGTGCAGAAGCTCATCGGACAGTCGATACAGATGAAGAGCGACTACACCGATGCGTATCTTATGGCGGAACAGGTCGCCGTCGCCCTCAACGACCTTCCGTCGGCTACCCAGGCGGCGAAATCGGCCCTTCAGTCGGCCCCCGACCAGCCGTCGCTCTGGTTCCAGCTCGGCCTCTTCTACTACGCGGGCGGCGATATGCAGAACGCGATCGCAGCGCTTGAGCAGACCGTCTCGATGGTGCCGCAATACGCGAACGCGAAATACTTCCTCGGACTCGCGTATGCGAAGGGCGGCCGCACGTCCGATGCCGTGAAGCAGTTCCAGGATCTCGCGGGGTCCAATCCTGACAACGCCGAGGTCAAGCTCATCCTCTCCAACCTTGAAGCGGGTAAGGATCCGTTCGCGGGAGCTAAACCGCCGATAACGCCCAATCCGGCGGCGCGGCAGCAAGCGCCGATAAAGGAATAGAAGCGATTCCCGGGCGTTAGCGGATCCTATGGTTCGGCGATTACTCTCCGTGGTCGGTTTCGAGACGCGAGGGCTCCACGAGGCGGCATACCTCGTGGCGCTTTTCGCGCTTCTCTCGCAGCTTCTCGGTCTCGTGCGAGACCATCTGCTCGCCGCGACGTTCGGCGCGGGCGGAACGCTCGACATATACTATTCGGCGTTCCGCATACCGGACTTTCTTTTCGCCACGGTAGCGTCGCTTCTCTCGCTCTACGCGCTCCTCCCGGTCCTCTCCCGGCTCGAGCAGAAAAGCGAGGGGCTTATGCTGTCGTTTATGCGGCAGATGCTCCTCCTTTTCTTCGCCGCTATGGCCGCTATCGCGGCCGTGCTCTTCGTCCTCGCACCCGAGATCCTTCGCCTCACGGCGCCCGGCCTCGCTGCCTCTCCTTCGTCGTACGGCGAGCTCTTGCTTCTGACGCGCATCCTGCTCCTCCAGCCTATGCTGCTCGGCGCCTCGAATATCCTCGCGAATCTGACGCAGATGCGGCACCGCTTCGTCCTCTACTCGATAAGCCCGCTTCTCTACAACATCGGCATCATCTTCGGCATCGTCGTGCTCTATCCTCTGTGGGGAATCGCGGGCCTGGGATGGGGAGTCGTCTTCGGCGCCGGAATGCACCTCGCGATACAGGTACCGTTCTTCACGGCGGAGGGCGCCCGGGAGGCCTTGCCGCGCGGTATGGTGCTCCGCGAGCTGTGGGAAGTTCTCCTTCTCTCCGTGCCCCGCACGCTCTCCCTTGCCGCCGGGCAAATATCGCTCCTCGTCCTCGTCGCCATAGCCTCGCTCTTCGCCGCGGGCTCCATCTCGGTCTTTATGTTCGCGTACAACCTGCAGGCGGTGCCGCTCACGATCATCGGCGTGTCATATTCGATCGCCGCGTTCCCGACCCTCTCTAGGCTTCATGCCCGCGGAGAGCACGCGCAGTTCATCCGCTACATCGAGGCGGCGCTGCGGCATATGTTGTTCTGGTCGATACCGGCGACCGTCTTCGTCATCGTGATGCGCGCGCAGCTCGTGCGCGTCATTCTCGGCGCCGGCGCCTTCAATTGGGACGCGACGCGCCTCACTGCCGCTGCACTCGCGCTCTTCGTCACGTCGCTGGTCGCGCAGGCCCTCACGCTCTTCATCGCGCGGTGTTACTATGCCGCCGGCAATACGCGCAAACCGCTCTATTGGGGAGTCGTCGACGTTGCGATCTCCGTCCTGGCCTCGCTCGCCCTGGTGAAGCTCTTCCAATCGAGCTACTTCGTGCGCACGTTCACGGAGTCTCTCCTGCGCGTTTCCGACGTCCCGGGAACGGTCGTCCTTATGCTCGCCTTCGGCTTCGCGATAGGCTCGATCGCCGATTTCGCTGCCGGCTTCGTCTACCTCGTGCGCGATTTCAAGATCGCCCACGCGCCCCTGGGAAGGCTCGTCTTCCAGAGCTTTTCCGCCTCGGTGATCGGCGGTACGGTCACGTATGAGCTTCTTGCCCTGACGGGCGCCGCAGGAACGATCAACACGACCCTCGGGCTCCTTCTCCAGGGGCTTACCGCGGGCATTCTCGGCATCCTGACGACGGCCGTCGTCCTCATACTCCTCAAGAACCAGGAGTTCGCCGAAGCCCTCGCCGCGTTCCGCCGCCGGTTCCAGGACGCGGGGACGGTGGCGCTTGAACCGACCGATATCGAGACGCCCTAAAGCGATATGCCCTTGAAAAGACCCGAGCCGAAAAGCGCGACGAGCTCCGACGGGCGGCCGATGCATTTTTCCGTCGGCGCTCTCATCTCGCGCAACGGAAAGTACCTCCTTATCGATCGCGTCAACGTGCCGTACGGCTATGCCGGTCTTGCCGGCCACGTGGACGAAGGCGAGACGCCGGACTCCGCACTCCTGCGCGAGGTGGCGGAAGAGAGCGGGCTTGCGGTCACGAGCCGCACGCTTCTTTTCGAGGAGGAAATACGGGATAATGTCTGTTCGCGCGGCATCCCCGTGCACTACTTTTACTTGTATGTATGCGAGACGGAAGGCGAACCGAAGCTCGACCCCGAAGAGGCGCACTCGATCGGCTGGTATTCGGCAGCCGAACTCCGGACCCTGCCGCTCGAGCCCGTCTGGGAGCATTGGTTTAAAAAAATAGGCGTCATATGAAAATCGTCATTTGCTCCAGCGCATCGTTTTATAAAGAAATCTTGCCGATACAAGCGGCCCTGCAGGCGCTCGGCCACGAGGTCGTCATTCCGATAACCGCGGAGCAGATGCAGAATATCGGCAATTTCCGCGCGGAAGATTACAAAACGTGGTTCAACGATCCCGGGGACTTCCATAAGAAAACGGCGCTGATGAAGCGCCATCTTGACGAGGTTGAGCGGGGAGACGCCGTGCTTGTCGTGAATCTCGAAAAGAAGGGAATGCCGGGCTACATCGGCGGCAATGTTCTTCTCGAGATGTTCCACGGGTGGACGCATAAAAAACCGCTGTACATCTTGCATCCGGTCTCGCCCGAGCTGCCGCTCTATGAAGAAGTGATGGGTATGAGCCCTCTTTTCCTCAACGGCGACCTTACCGTAGTGCGGTAGAGGCTCCTTAGAAAAAAACGCAACTTGGTGTACTATCGGTCAATACTATGGAACACATAAGGAATTTTTCCATTATTGCCCATATCGATCACGGCAAGTCGACGCTTGCCGATCGCTTTCTTGAACTCACCGGGGCCATCGAGAAGCGCAAGATGCGCGAGCAGGTGCTCGACTCGATGGAACTCGAGCGGGAGCGCGGCATCACGATAAAGATGCAGCCGGTCACGATGCGCTGGAATCACCGCGGCAAGGACTACACGCTCAACCTTATCGATACTCCGGGCCATATCGACTTTTCCTACGAGGTCTCGCGCGCGCTGTCGGCCGTCGAAGGCGCCATCCTCCTCGTCGACGCGACCCAGGGCGTCCAAGCCCAAACTCTGACGACCTTGCGCGCCGCGCAGGAGCTCGGCCTCGTCATCATACCGGCGGTCTCGAAGATCGACTCGCCCCTCGCCCGCACGAGCGAGGTCAAGGAAGAGATGGCGAAGCTGCTCGGCATCGCGCCTGAGGATGTCTGGGGCTGCTCCGGCCGGACGGGCGAGGGCGTCGAGGAGCTGCTCGCCGCCGTCATCGCGATGGTTCCGCCGCCCAAGAGCAATGAGCCGGCGGGTTCGAAGAGCGTCCCGTCGCGCGGCGCTCCGGCCGCCACCCGTGCCCTCATCTTCGATTTCCAATACTCCGACCATCAGGGCGTTATCGTGTACGTCCGCGTCTTCGGCGGGAGCATCGGGAAGGGCGACAAACTCGAGTTCGCCGCAAGCGGCAAAACATTCACGGCGCTCGAGGTCGGGATCTTTTCGCCTGCGCCGCGCCCCGCGCCGGCGCTCCCGCAAGGAAGCATCGGCTACATCGTGACCGGCATCAAGGAAAGCGGCTTCGCCCGGGTCGGCGACACCGTGCGCCGCCTGGGTTCGGACGACGCGCCCTTCACGGGCTACGCCGAGCCGAAGCCGGTCGTGTGGGCTTCAATGTACCCCGAGAGCCAGGACGATTTCCCCCGGCTTCGCTCGGCGCTCGGGCGCCTGCGCCTTTCCGACGCCGCGTTTTCATTCGAAGAAGAGTCTTCCGGCGTCCTGGGGCGCGGCTTCCGCTGCGGCTTCCTCGGTATGCTTCATCTCGAGATCATCGCCGAGCGCTTGAAGCGCGAGTTCTCGCTCGCGCTCGTCGTGACGACGCCAACCATCACCTACGAGGTCGAGACGTCCGACGGCAAGCGCCATACGATCTACTCGCCGTCGGCTTTTCCGGATTACGGTTCGATAACGAAGGTATGGGAGCCGTACGTCGAAGCCCATATCGTCGTGCCCGTGGAATACCTCGGCGCGGTGACTCAAATGCTCTTCGAGCACGAAGCCGTGCCCGACGCGACGGACAATTTTTCGGAAGGACGCCTCATCGTGCACGCGACGATGCCGCTGCGCGAACTGATGCGCAACTTCTTCGACAAGATAAAGACGGTCTCGTCGGGATACGCATCCGTCTCGTACGATATGCGCGATATGCGCGTCGCCGACGTGGCGCGCCTTGATATTCTCGTGGCCGACGAGCCGGTTCCCGCGTTCGCGCGCATCGTGGCGAAGCACCGCGCTTACGAAGAGGCCGTCGCCGCCGTCGAAAAACTCCACGCCATCCTTCCAAAACAGCTCTTCGCGACGAAGATACAAGGTGTTGCCCTGGGACGGATCCTCTCGTCGAAGACCCTTCCCGCGATGCGCAAGGACGTAACGGGCTATCTTTACGGCGGGGACAGAACCCGCAAAATGAAGCTCTGGGCGAAGCAAAAGCGCGGCAAGAAGCGTATGAAGGAGCACGGCCGCGTCAACATCCCCGAGGATGTCTTTATGAAAATGGTGAAGAGCGAATAGTTCTGGCCGGGATTACTGCCGCCAGATAGGGAAGTAAAGGACGATCATACTGAGCGCGACGAGGATGGCGAGCGCGTACCAGACGA
>JAKALC010000027.1 GCA_021813335.1 bacterium
GAAAGATCGGTACAGCTCCTCCCGCCTCGATCTCCTCTCGCGCGAAGCGATCGAGCTCGAGAGCCGAGGCTCCCGGCACGGCGCGCTCCGCCACGTCCCGCAGGATGCGGGCAAGCATCGCGCCCGAGGCGCGCAAGCCCTGCTTGTCCGTGTCAGTTCGAGCGATCATATCAGATCCCCAGCGTGGAGAGGACGCGCTGATGCACCTCTTCGATCGTACCGAGCCCGTCTACTTCGTGGAAGCGGTACTTTGGGTTGTTGGTGAAATGCGCTATCGTCGCCGCGAACTGATCCTTCGTCCACGCGAGGCGCTTGCGTATGCCTTCCTCGGTGTCATCGGAGCGGCCACGCTTCATAAGGCGAGAGACCGCCTCTTCGTCCGGTATCGTGAGGTAGACCAAGGTCGGCGTCTTC
Organism: bacterium; assembly: GCA_021813335.1. Classification (GTDB taxonomy): domain Bacteria; phylum Patescibacteriota; class Minisyncoccia; order Phycocordibacterales; family SBAW01; genus JAKALC01. The sequence continues at coordinate 415 of JAKALC010000027.1, forward strand.
CGCTCGTAAAAGTCCATCGCCGAATCGAAATTCACGAGATTCTCAAGGCTGCGCGGGTAGCCGTCGATGATGATGTGCTCCTCTCCCTTGAGATGCAGAATGAAGTAGCGCGCGACGAGGTAGCTCGAGACGAACCCCGGCTGCATCTCGCCGCGCAGAAGCGAAGCGCGAACGCGTTCTTCCGTAAAGCCGACCTCGGAGCCGAACTCGCGCAGGAGTTCGCCGACGCTGAAATGATAGACCGGATGCGCCGGGTCCTTTTTCTCCAAATACTGCGCGAGAAGCTGCACTTGAGTACCCTTTCCGCTGCCCTGCGGCCCGAGAAGAAAAATCGTTTGGAGTTCCACAGGCATCAATTCTACCGAAAAATCATCGCAATGCAAACGGCAAGCTGTGCCACCCCTACTCAAGAACGTAGCCTTCTTTTTTCATGATTGAAACGGTATCCGCAACGGCTTTTTCGAGTTTGCCGTCCGCATTCACGACGGTGTAATCGTAAAACGGGTAATCTTCGCGCACTTCGCGTTCCGCGTTGTCGCGGCGTCTTGAAAGGTCCTCTTCCGTCATTTCCGGATTCCGCTTGCGCAACCGTGAGATGAGCTCATCCATACTGCCCGGCATAACAAAAATCGACACCGCTCCGTAGCGCTCTTTATAAAACCTGGTTCCGACGGCGTCCGGATTTGCGATAACGATGAAGCCCGCGGCGAGTTTCTTTTCGAGATCGGGCGCATAGGTACCGTAGTAGGTATCCCGGTTCTGCACGTATGTTGTTTCGAGCATCTCTCCGGCCGCTTTTTTTGCGAGGAATTCTTCTTTGGTAAAGAAGTAGTAGTCGACGCCTTCCCGCTCATCCGGGCGGGGCGCGCGCGTTGTCGCCGTCACCAACCGGCTCACGCGCGCCGGATATGCACGGACGATTGCATTGGTGATAGTGCTCTCTCCGCTTCCTGTCGGCCCGGAAATAACGACAACGCGCTTTGTTTCAGGCATACCTCTAAAACTGCCGGGATTAATACTCGCGGATGGAGAGCTGCGCATCGACGCGGCGCGCGAGATCAAGCACCACGGAAACGACGATGAGAAGCGCCGTGCCGCCTATCGTGAGCGATTGGATGCCGGTCATAGCCTGCATCACGATCGGCAGGACCGCGATGACGCCGAGGAAGAGGGCGCCGACGAACGTGATGCGAGTGATGACCTGCGCGAGGTGCTCCGTCGTCGAGGCGCCCGGGCGCACGCCGGGAATGAAGGCGCCGCCGCGCTGAAGCTGCTCCGCGATCTGCGTCGGATCGAAGGTCACGGCCGTGTAGAAGTACGTGAAGAGGAAGACGAGGACGAAGTAGAGCACCCCGTAAAAGCCGAGATTTTGGAGCAGGGCGAGCACCGATTGCGAGAATTGCGCGATAAGCGGGTGCGTCGTCGAAGTCGCGAAGAAGCTCGCCGCCATCTGCGGCAGAAGAAGGAGCGAGAGGGCGAAGATGATGGGGATGACGCCCGCCTGGTTGAGACGCAGCGGCAGGTACGTCGACGTGCCGCCGTAGACCTTCATACCGCGGACGCGCTTCGCGTACGTCACCGGAACCGGGCGCTCCGCCTCGGTGACGAAGACGACCGCAGCGACGATGGCGAGCGCCGCGGCGATGAAGCCGAGGTAGGCCGGCAGCTGCGACGGATCGAACGAGTAAAGCGTCTGCGACACCGAGCGCGGCAAGCGCGCGACGATGCCCGCAAAGATGATGAGCGACACGCCGTTGCCGAGTCCGAACTCGGAAATGAGCTCGCCGAGCCACATAAGCAGGATGGAGCCCGCGGTCACGGCGAGTACGTTCACGCCGAACTGGAACGGGGTCAGCATTTGGAGCACTCCCTCGCGCTGGAGCAGGATGAGGAACCCGACGCCCTGAACGAGCGCGATGGGAAGCGTGAAGAAACGCGTATATTGGCTGAATTTCTGGCGTCCCGCCTCGCCTTCCTCTTGGTACATCTCCTTGAGGCGCGGAATGAGGAGCGTCAGAAGCTGCATAATGATGGACGACGTGATGTACGGGCCGACGCCGAGAAGGACGATCGAGAGGTTCGAGAGCCCGCCGCCCGAGAAAAGATTGAGGAGGCCGAGGAATTGGCTGTTCTGGAAAAATACCGCGAGCTCCTGCGCGTTGATGCCAGGCGTCGGTATCGCCGCGAGAACGCGGGTCAGGAAGAGGATGCCTGTGACGAAGAGAATGCGGCGGCGCAGCTCGGCGTCGGTGAACAGGAGGGCGAATTTTGCGGAAAATGAGTTCATAGTATGGGTTCGCTGATGGTTATCCTATGCGTTCGGTTCGTTCGCCGCGGATCGGTCGCTGCTCCGGACTACGGAGCGATCGTGCCTCCCGATGCTTCTATCTTAGCGCGCGCCGAGGCGGACGCTGTGCAGCCCGAGATCGTGAGCTTCTTCTCGAGAGCTCCGTCGCCGAGGATCTTCACCGCAAGGCCGCGCGCGCGGCGCACAAGCCCGCGCTCGGCGAGGATGGACGGGGTCACCGTCTCTCCCGCGGAAAAGAACTGGTTCAGGGTCCCGACGTTCACGGCTGCCGGTTTCGCGGCGATGCTTTTCATCCGATAGCCGCGGAGCTTCGGGAGCTTTTTCAGCTCTTCGCGGATAGCCGGGCGGATGCGGTGGCCGGCGCGGGCCTTCTGCCCTTTCGTGCCGCGGCCCGACGTCTTGCCACGCTTGCCGCCGCGGCCCACGCGTTTCTCGCGCTTCTGCTTCGTCGCTCGCTGTAGTTCGTGAAGTTGCATACGTAAAAATTATCGAGATAGCGCTACGCCTTCAGGGTCTTGAGGGCCTCGACCGCGGCGCGCGCATTGTTGAGGCCGTTCTTGCTGCCCGAGCGGAGCTTCGCGATGACGTTCGTGATGCCGGCGAGCTCGAGGACCGAGCGCACCGAAGAACCTGCGACGAGGCCGCGACCCTTCACCGGCATAATGGTCACGCGCGCGGCGCAATACTTCGCCGAAACCTCGTGGGCTATGGACGAGTCCTTGGTGAGCGCGACCGTAATGAGATTCTTCTTCGCCGCGCGGACCGCCTTATCGATGGCGAGCGAGGTGTCCCCCGCCTTGCCGAGACCGACGCCGACCTTGCCCTTCTTGTTGCCGACGATGATGGCGACGCTGAAGCTGAAGCGGCGGCCTCCCGCGACGACGCGGGCGACGCGGCGGATGTTGATGATGCGCTGGTCGAACTCGCTGCGGACGCGAGGCGGGCGCGATGACGGGCGGCGGCGCATCGGGCGCTCGCCGCGGCCGCGGCGTTTCTCCGCCGGCGCTTCGGGCACGGGCGCAGCGGCAGCCGCGGCCGCGACCGGAGCAATTTCCGCGGTTATGATCTCGTTGTCTTTTTGTTCAGTAGCCATACTCGTGATTAAAATTCCAATCCTCCCTTGCGCGCGGCCTCCGCGAACGCCGCGATCCGTCCGATGTAGCGGAACCCTCCGCGGTCGAAGACCGCTCTAGAGACTCCGGCCGCTTTCGCCCGCTTCGCGATCTCTTCGCCGAGCCAGACGGCCGCATCGGCTTTCTTCTTCTTCGCCATCTCGCGCGTGCTGCCCGACGCGATCGTCGCGCCGGCTTCGTCGTCGATGAGCTGGGCGTGGAGATAGCGGTTCGAACGATACACCGAAAGGCGCGGGCGCGCGGGAGTCCCCTCGACGCGGGCGCGAATGCGCGTGTGCCGTCTTTTCCGTGTCAGCTGTTTTGCTTTCGTTGTATTCATAGATTGTTAGACGGCCTTCTTGCCCTGCTTGCGGCGGATGACTTCTCCTTCATAACGGATACCCTTCCCTTTGTACGGTTCGGGCTTCTTCAAGGCGCGGATGCCCGCGGCGAACTGGCCGACCGCCTCCTTGTCGGCGCCGGAGATGACGAGCGTCGATTTGTCGGCCTTGACCTCGAGTCCCGCGGGGATCTCGACCTTCACCGGGTGCGAGAAGCCGAGCGCAAGGTTGAGCGTCTTGCCCGACACGTCCCACTTGTAGCCGACGCCCTCGATGAGGAGCTTCTTCGAGAATCCCTCGTTCACGCCCCGTATCATATTGCGGATATGGGAAGCGTACGTGCCGAGAAGCGCGCGGCTCTCGAGCGAATCGGTCTTTTTCGCGAGCGAAACGCCTTCAGGCGCCACGCCGACCTCGATGAGGCGATTGGTGCCGCGGGAAAGCTCGCCCTTGGGTCCTTTGACGCGGATGAAGCCGCCCGAAACCGTGAGTTCCGTCTTAGCGGGGAGAATGATGGCTTTTTTCGCGAGTCGAGACATAGGATTACCAAATTTCGAACAGTACTTCGCCGCCCGTATTCTTCTTGCGCGCTTCGGCACCGGTCAGGATGCCGTGCGGCGTCGAGAGAACGGCGAGGCCGTGGCCGCGCTTGACCGGACGGATGTCCCGTGCACCGACATAGAGGCGGCGCGAGGGCTTCGAGACGCGCTTCGCGCCGGCGATCGCCGGGCGCTTGCCCGCGCCATAGCGCAGCTCGACCTCGAGCGAGCCCGAAGGAAGACGGCTCACGCGGCCGACATATCCTTCGCGCGAGAGGAGCTCCGCGAGATGGAGCTTCATCGCCGAGAACGGAACGATGACGCGCTCGCGCTTCACGGCGCTGCCGTTCTTCAAGCGGATGAGGAAGTCTGAAATGGGGTCGGTGGTCATAACTGCGTTCAAGAAGATGAAACTTGCTACCAGGACGATTTGCGGACGCCCGGGATGAGGCCCTCGTTCGCCGCTTCGCGGAAACACGCGCGGCACATACCGAAGTCGCGCATAAAAGAGCGCTTGCGGCCGCAACGGAAGCAACGGCGAACGACCCGCGAAGCGAATTTCGGCGGGCGGTTTGAACGCGCTTTGGTAGACGTTTTAGCCATATAGCTGATTACTTCCCGGCTTTTTGCCGGGGAACTCCCCGTTCCTCGGGAGTTATGATTCTGTCGGTATCCCTCGCCGTTTGACTAAACGAGACCTTACAGAAAAAAGGAGCCCTAAGGGCTCCAAGGAATATACTCGCCCTTGCCTTGAAAGTCAAACGGCGCGGCCCCTACGGGGCCGCGCCAGCATAGTTATTTTAGCGCAGAGCTTCTTCGTATTTCCGTGGCTCAAAAGGCCTAGGTAGGATTGGACGCTGGACTCTTTCCCGCCGACCTGCGCGATTCGACGGAACATCCGCCGCTTCGTGCCCGTCCTCAATATGCGATGGTTTGGGAAATGTACCCAGCCGAGGAAATCAACGCCGGAGGCGAGAGTCTGGACGGAGATCTTGTTGGGATGCATTTCGAGCTTTAATTTGTCGCGTAAAAATACTTCCATATATGGAAGTATTTTTAGTAAGTGGTTTTTGCCGTGCGAGAGGACGACGAAATCATCGGCGTAGCGGATGTAGTATTTTGCTTTCAGTTTATGCTTCACGAACTGGTCAAACTCGTTCATATAGATGTTCACGAGGAGCTGCGAGGTAAGGTTCCCGAGCGGGAGACCGACGCCTTCGCGCGTGCTCTGAAAGCTCCGTATGACTTGCCCGAGGAGCCAGAGCACGTCTTGGTCGGGTATGCGCTCTGCCAGTATCGCAACCAGACGTTCTTGGTCTATGGATGCAAAGAACTTCCGCACGTCGCATTTCAGCACCCAGACAGTACAAGTATGGTTGTTAGAGACGCGGTATGCGAGCCGCTTGAAATGGTCGAGCGCTTTGTGGGTGCCTTTCTCTCTTCTGCATGAGTAAGAACTCGCGATGAACGTCTTATCAAAGAACGGGTACAGGAGGCGGTAGATGGCGTGACGGAGGAGACGGTCGCGCACGGTCGCCTTGTGGATGCTGCGCGGCTTCGGGTCGGAAATGCTGAACGCCTCGTACGCGGAGTGCGTATAGGTCTTTGCTGCCAAGTTCTTATGTAGCGCGAGGACGTTGGAGGTCAGGCGCAACTCGAACTCCTGCACGTCTTTGCGTTTACGCTTGCCGCGCACGAACTCGCGCCACGCTTCGAGGAGATTTTCGAGCGAAGTGATATGCTCGTAAGAAACAGCGAGCTGCGTTTTTCCCATAACCTATGAGCACCCCCCCCGACGCTTTTACCGCTGTTAGCGAAAGCGAAAACTGTGTACCTTCTCTGGTATGAGTATTACCAAACGCTCCCGAAAACGCACCGCTATTCGCTTGGTCAGCGTGTTGATACATTGTTCGTCGAGATAATGGAAACTATAGCATCGGCCGCATTTTTGCCGCGCGAAGAAAAGGCCCCGTATGTGCGCGTCGCCGTCCGCAAGACCGATACGCTCAAAGTGCTTCTCTTGGTGTTATGGGAAACGAAGTCGATTGACACCAAGAAGTACGGTGCGCTTTCGGGGCGCGTCGAGGAGATGGGCAGGATGCTCGGCGGCTGGTACGGGCAGCTCGCAAAAACTCAACCCCGCACCTAGGCGGGGATGAGAAGTGAAGCGATTTGCGAAACGCAACGCAGGATTGCCGCCGTTCCAGTCGTTGTCGAGCCAGTTCCAGTTCAGTGCCACATCGTCGCCGTTCTCGTAGAGGTACGGGACGTTGAGGTTGCCGTCGCGGTTCAAAACCAATGTGCCAAACGCTATCCGTGCCACTGCTCCTCGAATACTCTTGGGGCTGTATCGTATTTGGCATCTGTAATGCCAGAGCGCTTGGCACCAAGTAGCTTCACTTTTGTGAAGTGTCTGCGTACATCCTCCGCCCGAAACCGTGGTCGCGGGCGCTCTCAACGTACGGATACTGGCCTCGGTAGCGGGAAACCGTAATCGCCCGCGTATTCACCTACTGCCGCTTTTCAGTGTATCAAAAAATAAAAACGCGCCCCCGCATAGGAACGCGGGGGCGAAGGACAAAGCCCAAAGGGTCTGAAAGACCAAAGAGGCAAAGTCCACAGTTCAACTTGCGAAACGCAACGCAGGATAGCCGCCGATCCAGTCGTTGCCGAGCCAGCGCCAGCTCAGCGCCACACCGTCGCCGCGCTCGTAGAGGTACGGGACGTAGAGGCCGCCGTCGCGGCTCAAAACCACTGAACGCCAGAGGAAGACGGCTTTGCCGCCATAGAGCTTGCGGAAGACCGCGGTGCCCTTCTTCTGGATGGCGAGGCCGTCGGCGAGACCGAGGCAGCTGTCGAGCATATCGTTGCTCTTCAGGTGCTCGTAGATGGCGTTGCCGCGCATCGTCTTGCCGTTCTTCTGGCCGTCGTGGAGCCACTGTTCGACCTTGGTGAGGTCGTACTCGGCGGGGCCCGTGTGCTCGAGCTCGGGGTGCATCATCTTCTTCATCCAGTCAGGATAGGTAGATGATGCGGCACGGTCGACGCGGATGAACGTATCGGCCGTTGGTTCCGTTGCCTCCGAGCGCGGAGCCATCGCTTCGGCGAGCGCCTTGATGTGGCCGAACTGCTCGCGGTCGACGATGGCGGAAGTGCCGAGAACGACTTTGCGCACTTCGGCGAGAAGGCCACCGCTCGAAAGCTGCTTGACCTCTGCGGGCGTCCAACCGTTGCGCTCGAAGGCGTGGTCGAGTTCCGCCGCTTGGCGGGTAGACATAATGAACGTGTCGGCCATTGACGTGTTCCTTGTATTGAGCGACGTGTTCTTGTGAGAACGTGTCGCGTGCCAGAGGGCTCCCTCGTCGTGAGGATTTGCCGTAGCAGGGAGAGGCTGGAAATCAGCCGCTTTCTGCTACGGCAAACTGCAAGTTGATAGTCAAAGAACTTGGGCAGGTATACTACATAATATACATACTTGTCAAGCCAATGACGTGTGCACGGAGCAGAAAGCTACTTTTTTGAACGATTGCAGCAACCGCAAAAAGCGATTGTTCGCCCGAAAAATAAGCGGGGCTTATTTCTTGAAGGGAAAACCGAGGTGCGCGAGGTACGCGCGGGCCTCCTCCTTGCTCTTCGCGGTCGTAACGACCGTCGCAGCGAGGCCGAAGACGTCCTTGAGATCCTCTTCCGCCGTCTCCGGGAAGACGGTGTGCTCGCGCAGGCCCAAGGTGTAGTTGCCCATATCGTCGATCGACGCCGCTGAGATGCCTTTGAAGTCCTTCGTGCGGGGAAGCGCGATGTGGATGAGGCGATTCAAAAAGTCGCGCGCCCGCGCTCCGCGGAGCGTCACCTGGTAGCCCACCGTGTCGCCGATGCGCGTCTTGAAGGTCGCGATGGCCTGCTTCGCGCCGCGCGTCGCCGGCTTCTGGCCCGTTATCTTCGCGAGGCGATCGGCGATGAGGCCGATCTTGTTCTTGTCCTTCGTCGAGCCGATGCCGACCGAAATGACCACCTTCTCCACCTTCGGCGTCTGCATCACGTTCTTCCACCCAAAGGTGCCTTTGAGCGCTTCGAATACGGTCTTCTGTTTGTCCTGGATGAGTTCCATAAAAATATCAGTAACGTCGGGTCAGGGTCTACTTCTTCTTCGCCTTGCGCCCCTTCTTGAGCTTATGCTTCTCGACGGTCATCACCTTCGCGGCCCGGATGGGATGATGCTTGTCGACGATCTGGCCGCGCTGTCCTTCGCGGCGGGGACGCTGGTGCTTTTTGCTCATACCGACGCCCGCGACGAGAACGAGTCCCTGGCGAGGAAAGGCCTCGAGTACGGCGCCCTGCTTGCCCTTGTCGTTTCCCGACAGGACGATGACCGCATCACCTTTTTTGACGTGGAGGGTGTTCATATACGGTTAGA
>JAKALC010000028.1 GCA_021813335.1 bacterium
CCCCCTATTTTGCGGATGATGCCGAGCTGAAGCCAGGCCTCGTAGTCGGTCGGCTTGCTTTTGAATATCGATTGCAGGGCCTCGAACTGCGCCGTGAGAGCGCTTTGCACGTCCGAAGTGGTCGAGGACGAGAAGACGAGGGGTTTCGAGTAGCTCGGGACCGATATCGTCGTGTCGACCTCTTTAATCACGGCCCCGTTCCCCGAGACGGCGATGCTGCCGCCGCCAGGAAGAGCCAGGGTTGTCGTTGTAGCGCTCCCCGCGGCTCCGGGGGCCGGCGCGGCTGCCTTCTTGGCGTAGAGAATGCCTGCGGCAAGGATGATAATGACGGCGGCGGTTACGAGGAAGTTGCGATGGGTCGTTTTCATAAGGGTCATTGTAATTCGTAGCCGAATGTTTCGCCAGCGGACGAAAAAGGACCGCCCTTCCCGCTGAGGTACCCCCAGTTCGGAAGGACGGTCCTTCCGCCACGACAAAAGCCCCCGATCTTGGAAGATGGGGGCTTTTGCCTGGCGTGCTAACCAAGAGCCGTTCTCGTGCTCTCGCTAGGCGAGAGGGAGAGAAGAGCGAACTTGATTAGATACCGGTCGACGGGAGACCCGTGACCTGGTAGCCGTTCGTCCAGTCGACGTCGCCCGACGCACCTGCGGTGGTCGTTGCGTTGTCAGACCAGATGAATGCCGAGTGGCTGATCGTACCGGCACCGGTCGAGGCGGTGATATCACCCGAAGAGGTGAGGATCGCCGTCGTCGTCGCGATGTAGGTCGGAGTCGCGCCAATCGTCGAGATAGCCGAGTCGCCGAGCAGAGTCGGGCTGATGACCCAGTTGTTCGCCGTCGCGTTCGGGACAACCGTACCGAGAAGAGCGAAGTAGTAGGTCGTGTTAGCCGGAATCTGGAACGGACTCGAGGCTACGAAGACCGCCGACGGGGAGCTCACGCAGTTCGCCTGCGTGGCACAGACCGCCGAACCGATCATACCCGTACCGCTACCCTGCGAAGAGATACCTTGCGAGTATCCAGCGTCGGTGTAGCCGTAGAGCTTGAAGTTGTAAGCCGAAGCCGAGGACGTCGCGATCGTGAAGGCCATCTGATAGATGCCAACCGGATTCGCCGCGCCTGCGGTGACTTGGAACTTCTTGAGAACGACGTTCGTGCCGTTCGGGTTCGTCGCGTTGGAGACGAAGGCGACGGTCGGAGCCGTGCGGAACAGCTGGACGCCGTTCACGCCGTTCGTGGCCGCACCCTTGATCGTCTGGCCGGACGAAGCGCCGGAGCCCTCGAAGTTGAGCGGATCGATGGCGAGCGTGTCGCCGATACCAGCAGGACCGCTGACGCCGATAGAGGCGAGGTCAGCCTTGATGGTAAGAGTCGTATCCGTGTCCTTCGGGAGCGTAACTGCCGACGTGAAGGTCGACGTCGCGGTCTGCGACGTGCCCGTGAACGACGCCGTGCCAACGAGCGTAGAGCCGTTGTAGACGTAGACCTGGGACACATCGTTGACGCCGCTGTTCGAGCTTCCGCCAGCTCCGGTCGAATTCAGGCCGTATACGCCGTGCGAGAGCGTCAAACCGAGCTTCGTGAGGTTAACCGCCTCGTTCGAAGCGTGGAACTTGACGTAACCGATCGTCTGACCCGTCGTGCCGGAGGCCACGAGCGCGAGCGAAGGCTGCGCGACCGAAGTATTGGCCGCCGTAGCCGTCACCGTACCCTTCGCCGAGACCGTCTGGATGCCGGAGTTGCCGGTCGTCACGTTGGTCGAGCTGAAGGTGATCGAATTGCCCGACTGAACGCCGGTCGCCGCGTAGGCGTACGAGCTGTCGACGCCGAACTGAAGTGTCGCGTTGCTGCTGATCGTGGTCGAGATGTTGCACTTAAGCGCAAGCGTCATAACCGTGCCCTTCGGAACCGTAAGAGCGGTGTCGAAGGTCATCGTGTTCGAGCCGGATGCGACCGTCTGGAGCACGTTCGAGCCCGTGTTGAGGGCCGTCGAGCCGTTGTAGAGCTGGCACGTGTTGAGCGCGCCGAGCGATACCGTACCCGTGCCCGCCGCCTTCACAATGAAGTTGTTGAGGCGGATGTCTTCGCCGGACTGCGAAGCGTCAAGCTGGACGTTGCCGAGCGTGACGCCGTTGCCCGCTACGATGCTCTGCGCAACCGGGTTCGGAGACGCGGTGATCGAGAGGGCTGCGCCCTTGATCGTCATCGTGTTCATCGCGACCGCATTGCTGAGCGACGAGAGCGAGATGGTGTTGCCGGTCGTCTGGCCGGTGATGGTCGTCCATTGCGTCGACGGAGTCGTCGAGAGGTAGACCGTACCGTTGTTAGCCCACGTCGACGGAACCTTACCCACGAGGGTGTAGTTCATCGTGCCGACCGGGATCGTGACCGTGTCCGTGAAGGTGAGCGTCGTGCCATCGGAGGAAGCGTCAACCGGTCCGGCAACGACTTTGCCGTTCTGGTCGAGGATCGAGACCGAGGTGAGCTTGCCGACGCCGGTCGAGGAGGTCGCGACGGTGAAGACCATCTTGCCGACCGAGACCGGTTCGCCGAGGAAGCTCGTGGTGAACCCGCCGAGTACCGTGTTGTTCACGTTAACCGGAATGTTCGCCGCAGCGACGGCCGCATTGTTCTGCACCGTCGTCGCCGAGCCGCCCTGGATCGTCGTGATATAGCCCGTGTACCACGGCTGGTAGTACGTAGCCGGGCTACCATAGCCAGGAGCTGCGATACCGAAACCGTAGAGCTGACCCACGAAGTACACATCCGTGTACTTGTCGATCGTCATCTGGACCGTGCGGGTCGCCGAGTTCGCGCCCGTGATGTCGCCCTGCACGTACACATCGACCGAGTTACCCTTCGAGATCAAGATCCCATTCGGGAAGACCGTCGTGTAGTACTTGCCGGTCGCGTCGACCGTCGTCGGGTACGAAGTACCGTTGATGACTGTCTGGACGTTGCTGATGTCGGAAGCACCTGCCGTGCCCGTCTGGCGCCAGCGGATGCTGTTGAGCTTGAGGTCTTCCGAGGAAGCCGCCGTGAAGCGGATGCCCGAGAAGCGGACCGACGTGTCGCCGATGTGCTTGGTCTGCGCCGTGCCCGGATCATACGACGAAGTCGACGTAGAAACCGAACCGAGAGCAAGCGTCTCGTTGATCGTCTGCGAAGCGCCCGTGATCGGGAGCACGCCCGTAACCGGAACCGTCGTGTTGACCGCGACGACCGAGAGCTGGGCGATCTGGCCGGCGTAACCGCCTGCCGAAGTCTCCATATTGCCCGCGACCGTGTAGGTCATCGACTGGCCGGCGCCGAGGGTGAAGTTGTCACCGATCGTCGCCTGGTGGTTGCTGTTGAAGGTGTGCGAGATGCCGACCTGGAGGCCGCTGCTGTCCAAGAGGACGACGCCGCTGAACGCTGCGTCCTGAGCGAGGCCTGCGCGCTGCACCGTAATGCCCGAGATCGTCACGGCCGACGACGTGTTGTTCGTCAGCGTGAAGGTCGTGAACGGAACGCGTGCCGCGTTGTACGGAGCGAGCGAGTTCGCCGGCTGAGCACCCGTCGTAACGGTGATGCCCGGACCGGTCGCGACCGTCGTACCACCCGTCGTGGTCGTACCGCCAGTCGTCGCACCGCCTGCCGCGTTGACGCTTGCGCGAGTCAATGCGCCGAAGTATCCGACTGCCGGCGAGATGTTGTTAAGTTTTTGGTACTTAGCAACTGCCGCCTTGGTCGCCGGACCGAAGTACGTCGTCTCCATACCCTTCGAGCCAACGCCCGATGCCGCGACCTGAGTCGCCGCATTCGAGTTGAGGAACTGCTGGAGCGCCTTGACGTCCGCACCCGTCGAGCCAACCGTGAGGTTGCGCGTGAAGGTGGTGGACGGCGCTGCCGACGAGCTGCTGCCGCTGAGCGCCGCAAGCTGAGCCTGGAGCGCCGCGATCTGCGCCTGCAGGTCGCTGATCGACTGCGCGCTTGCCGGGGTGACAGCCCCGAGAAGAGCGACAGCCATCGCGACGCTGACCGCGCCTGCAGCAACACGAGCAGTAACGCTGTGTTTGATGCCTGTAATCATAAATGACAAACGAATAATTACTTACTTGTAATTTGCTAGTAATAGCCGGCCGAGCCGGCAGAACGTTCTACCTGTCCGCACTCCGCGTTGCGAGCTCGAGATGAGAGCGAGCATCAAGCTCGCCGCACATCGCGCACGCGACGCAGTCGGACGTTCGGTAGCAAAATGAGGAAGGGGTGTTCTTTCATCAGCAGCCGTTACCGGATGAGGTCGTTCGGTAGTTCTTACGATGATGCGGAGGCACAGCGAGTGCCAACGCGCTGCGTTGTCTGCTTTGATTATTCAATTGTCAATGAGCGACAATCGTGTCCGCCATTCTGTCGAGCCACGAACAAACGCCGCGGCTTGCACAGCAGTTTCGGAATGCCCGTTTCTATACAGAAGTATATCGGTAACGGTTCCGACGGACAAAACAACCTCTGTGGACAACGACAAAAGCGCTATGAACTATAGCCTTTTGCCGCATTCCTCAGGGTTATACAAATACTAGTGCGGAAACGGTCAAAAGGCAAGGCGCGGCCGAGCGGCAAAGCACGCTCGGCCGCGGCTATGTTTATAGGCACATTATGGGCGTAAAAATAGCCGTTTTTCGGCGTTTTTGGGCACCGGCCTATGCCGCACGGGGAGGTCAGTCTCTGGCAACCGGGACGTAGACGCTCCAACGCCGCTCCCCTTCCTTTTGGACAAGGCCTTGCTGTATCAGGGACGAAAGCTCGCGCTGAATGGTCTTCTCGCTGCAATTTCGTATGATCTTCGAGATGTCTTTTATTGAAACGCGTTTATTTTCAAGAACTATTTTCAATATGGCCGCCGACCGGCTTGCGGGATTCGAGGCCGCCGACTTCGTTATGTGTCCTTTAGACTGACGTTGGGTGTCTTTTATATGTCCTTTATGACCGGCTTCGAGTGCGGGGAGAGCGCGGCCGGCTCCTTCGCGTGCGCCGAACGGAGGAACCGCCAGATCTTCGAGGGCGAGGAACGGCGAGGCATTCTTGCCGAGCGAGATCTTCTCCGCGATCACTTCATATTCGTGTACGAGGATTGCCGCCGTTCTTTCATCAAGAAAATCATGCGAAACGGCGAGGCGGACGAGCGACAGGAGTTCGAACACGTCGACAAGCACCGCCGACTCGTCGAGCTCGCCCGCGGCGAACCGGACCACGGAGGCCGGAAGGAACGCGCTTGAGTTGAGGAGCGTTTCGGACACCGAACGGTCCGCGTCTATGAATCCGCCGAGAAGGTGCGCGAGCGCGTGCGCGATCTTCTCTGACTTCAAGTAACAAAAATAGAGATCCGGACGTCCTTTAAAAAGGGCTGATTTTAAAGAAAATTCGTGAAATTCATTTTTTGATGTATCGGACATTGTCTTTTTCTGTCTTTTATAGCTTTATAGGACATTCACAGACACATCAAAGACAGGTAAGGACATTGTAGCGCCGCGCTGGAGCCGTGCAAGTTCACGCAAGCGGAAAAGTGATGCGCAACACGGCGCAGCACGAGCCGCGCTTCGGCCGTCCGGGCCATTCCGTAAGCCGCGAGGCGAGCGGTCGATTTTTGGGCGGAAAAACCGGAATATTCGGCTACCGCTCACCGCTTCAGAGTGGTATCATTCTTCAAATGGCGCGCAAGAAAAACGGTAAAAACGGATCATCAGCCATCGTTCTGCCAAACCATACGAGACGCGCTATCGCATCGATCTTCTTCTTCGTCATCGGCGTCTTTCTCACGCTTGCGGCGTTCGGCTCCGCGGGCGTCGCGGGCAGCGACGCCTATCGCCTGCTCAACTACCTTCTCGGTTTCGGCTACTTTGTCGTGCCCCTGCTTTTCATCGTGCTCGGCGGAGCCGCACTGCGCGAGGAGTCGTCCAACCCGACCGCGCTTAAGACCGCGGCGAGCGCGCTCTTTCTGGTATCCGGGCTCGGTTTCGTCGATATGGTTTCGGGCCACGGCGGCCTCCTTGGGCGAGCTATCGCGGGACCCGTGCTGCGCCTTTTCGATCTCTACGCGGGAAGCGTCATTCTCGGCGCCCTCGCGCTCGCCGCGCTGCTCATCATCCTTGAAGGAAGCATCTCTCTCTCGCTTCTCATAGCGCTCGCCTCGTACGCGGGCCGCGCGGCGCGGTGGATCGGCCGCGCCTTCGCGGGACTCTTCCGCCGAGACGGCAGCGAGGAGGAGGGCCCCGGCCTGAGCGGCGAAGAGGAAGACGGCAGCCGCGAAGAGAGCGAGGGAGAGTATGAAGATGAAGAAGCCGCGGAAGACGGCGAAGAGAGCGAGCAGGAAGAAGTGCGCATCGCGAACGCCGCGCCGGCCTATCGCGAAGGGCTCTCGGCCAAGCGCTCGTCCGCGGAAGCCCTCAAGGCGCTCCTCGGCACCTACAACGCTCCCCCGCTCTCCCTCCTCGAGCGCGACCGCGGCAAGGCGTCGGTCGGCGACATCAAAGCGAATGCGAACATCATCAAGCGCACCCTCCAGAACTTCGGCATCATCGTCGAGCTCGATGAGATATCCATAGGACCCTCCGTCACCCGCTACGCCATAAAGCCGGCCGAGGGCGTCCGTCTCTCGAAGATCGTCGCGCTTCAGCAGAATCTCGAGCTCGCTCTCGCGGCGCATCCGGTGCGCATCGAGGCCCCCATACCCGGCAAGTCGCTCGTCGGCATCGAGGTCCCGAATTCGGCCAAGGTGACGGTCGGCCTCGGGACGATGCTCGCCTCCCCCGAGTTCGCGGAATCGGGCAAGCCGCTGCTTGTGGCCCTCGGCCGCGACATCGTCGGCGGCTCGCACTTCGGCAACTTGGCGAAGATGCCGCACCTCCTCATCGCGGGAGCGACCGGGTCCGGCAAGTCGGTCTCCATCCATTCGCTCATCACCTCGCTCCTCTACCGCAACGGCCCGCAGAGTATGCGCCTTCTCCTCATCGACCCGAAGCGCGTCGAGCTCACGATGTATAACCGCGTCCCGCACCTTCTCTGCCCCGTCATCACCGACCCAAAGCGGGCTATTATGGCGCTGCGCTGGGCGGGCAAGGAAATGCAGCGGCGCTACGATATCCTGGAGAGCAACCGCGTACGCGACATCCAGTCGTACCACTCCAATATCCTGAAGCCGGCGCTCGAGAAGTTCCGCTCGGGAGGGCGCGATGCGGGCGAAGGCGAGGAGGTCCCGGAGGCAATGCCGTATATCGTCGTCGTCATCGACGAACTCGCCGATATTATGCAGACCTTCCCGCGCGAACTCGAAGCGGCGGTCGTGCGCTTGGCACAAATGAGCCGCGCGGTCGGCATCCACCTCGTCCTCGCGACGCAGCGGCCGTCGGTCAACGTCATCACCGGCCTCATCAAAGCCAATATCCCGGCGCGTATGGCGCTCCAGGTCGCCTCGCAGATCGATTCCCGCACCATTCTCGACGGTTCCGGCGCCGAGAAGCTCTTGGGCGCGGGCGATATGCTCTTCCTCTCGGGCGATATGGGCAAGCCCATCCGCCTCCAGAGCGCCTATATCGGCGAGGACGAGGTGAAGCAGGTCGCCGATTACATCGCCAAGCACAACGAAGCGGAGCTCCCGGTCGACATCGGCGGCGCGTCGCCTGCGGCGGGCGGTGACGCGGGTGCGGCGCCTTCCTCGCGGCAAGGATTCGGCGGCGACGGCTTCGACGACGAAGTCGACGACGAGATGTACCAGGCCGCACGCCTTGCCGTCATCGAGGCCGGCAAGGCGTCTACCTCCTATATCCAGCGCAAGCTGCGCTTGGGCTACGCCCGCGCCGCGCGCATTATGGACCTTCTCGAAGAGCGCGGCGTCATCGGTCCTCAGGACGGCGCGAAACCGCGCGAGATCCTCGAAGGGCGCGGCGCGGGTGCTGAAGACGCCGCCGCTCCGGACGGCGAAGTATAATACGATGACCGAGCCCATCCCGCCCCTGCGCCGAACCCTCTCCCGCACCCTCGGAGCGGCGGCGTTCCTTCTTCTTGCCGGATATGCCGCGTTTGAAGCGCGCCGGCTCATCGCGGGGCCCGCGATCACGATCGCCTCGCCCCGCGACGGCTCCGTCGTCGCGGGACCTGTCGTTCATATCACCGGAGAGGCCCGCAACGCGGCGTTCTTCGCTATGAACGACGCGCAGGCCTTCGTCGACGAGAGCGGCCGCTTCGATGAGGCGCTTTCTCCCCCTCCCGGGTATACTGTACTCACGCTCCGGGCGACGGACCGGTTCGGCAGGACGGCGGCGGCCACGGTCCGCGTTACGGTCGCCGATTATTGCCCGGCGAGAAGCTAGCTCGGCATTACCACTAATCCAACGCTATGCAGAAGAAAAAGGATGCCAAGGAGAAGAAGACCGTCGGCGCGCGCAGCGCCGAAGACACGAGCGCTATCGATGCGGCTATCCGCGAGATACAGACGAAATTCGGCGACGAATCCATTATGAAGCTCGGCGATACGCCGCGCGTCGATATCGACGTCGTCCCGTCGGGTTCCGTCGGCCTCGACTGGGCCCTCGGCATCAGCGGCTATCCGCGCGGCAGGATCATCGAGATATTCGGGCCCGAATCGTCGGGCAAGACGACGCTCACGCTCCACGCCATCGCCGAAGCCCAGCGCAAGGGCGGCGTTTGCGCATTCATCGACGCCGAGCACGCTCTCGACCCCGAATACGCGAAGCGTATCGGGGTCAATATCAACAATCTCCTCGTCTCCCAGCCGGACACCGGCGAGCAAGCGCTCGAGATCGTGGAGAGCCTCGTGCGCTCGGGGAAGATCGACATCATCGTCGTCGACTCCGTCGCGGCGCTCACCCCCAAGGACGAGATCGAGGGCGATATGGGGCAGAGCCACGTCGGCAAGCAGGCGCGGCTTATGTCGCAGGCGCTCCGCAAACTCACCGCCATCGTCGCCCGCTCCAAGACCATCGTCATCTTCATCAACCAGATCCGTATGCAGATCGGCGTTATGTTCGGCAACCCCGAAACGACGACCGGCGGC
>JAKALC010000029.1 GCA_021813335.1 bacterium
GCCCGGCAACTGGCTTCGGCCGATCCAGCCCCTGCCGCCTTCCTTCGCGACGGAGCTCAGCTATACCTCGGGATCGCAATTATTCGCAAGCTACAATATCCCCGCCACGACGCACCTCCTCGGGTACTATGCTGCGGGCACGCTCGGCTGCTGGTACATCGTGCCGCACGGATGTGCGCCGTATCCGAGTTGGGGCCATATAATGCCGTTCGTCGGCTCATCGGGATCGATACCCTTGTAAAAGTCCCGCGCGCACTGCGGCGGTATCAGCCGAGGCGCGTGAGCGCGAGCCATTTTTCGAGAGGGACGTCTTCGGCCCGCGCTTTTTCGGGGATGCCCGCCTCGGCGAGCGCTTCTTTCGCGCGTGCTTTGAGAACGGGCTCGAGATTCCTGACAAGAAGTTTTCTTTTGTGGGCGAATCCGGCGTGCAAGAGTTCGAAGAATTTTTTTTCGTGCGCCGCATCGGCGAAATGGCGCCGCGCGATGTTCTCGACGGCGAGTATGGCCGAGTCGACCGAGGGCCTGGGCGAGAACGCGCCGCGCGGCACGGTCTTCACGTAGCGCGGCTCCCCGTAGGCCTTGATGGAGAGAGATAGCAGGCTCTCTTTCTTCGCGCGCGCGGCGCGGTCGGCGACCTCTTTCTGTACGAGAAAGACGACCGCCGAAGGCTGCTCCTCGCCGCTTAAGAATTTTTCAAGAAGCGCCCCCGTGATGTAGTACGGAATGTTGGCGACGAGCTTGTAAGCGCCGGCGCGGAGCCCGAAGCGGGATGGGTCGAACTCGAGCGCATCGCCTTCGACGAGCTCGAGCTTCTCTTCCGCTATCTCGCTTGCGAAGCGCTCGCGAAGCTCGGGCAGAAGACGCGCATCTTTCTCGACGGCGATGACGTGCGCGCCGCGGGATAGAAGTTCCGCCGTAAGTACTCCTCTCCCCGGCCCTATTTCGAGAATGCGATCACCCTTGGCCGTATGCGCCGCATCGGCGACCGCGCGCACGTGTGCCGCGGCGGTCAAAAAATGCTGGCCGAGCGATTTCTTTTGGAACATAGGTCAACTCTACGCTGGAAATATAGAAAAGTCTCGCGAAAAAAAGAAACACTACCTATAGCAGCGTTTCGAAATCGCATCGCCGGATTTTTCTCGCGGAGGTCGTCCGGGAAATTGTGGAATAAACAAAAACGGCCACCCGAGGGTGGCCGTGTAAGGCTGGCGCGAGGTCAGTGTACGACGACCTCGTCGCATTTCCAGGCGTCCGCCGAGCCGCCGCGGCTCGACGAACTTCCGGACAGGCTCGCAGACGTCGTGGAGGAGGACTGCGTGACCGAGCAGTCCTCGACCCTTCCGTTCTTGATGGTGACGTTGACCGCCTGCATCGTCTGGTCGGCCGTCGACGTGATCAGCCCGACGCGCTTCGAGATCACTTCGAAGTGGGAGTAGGTCAGCACCTTGCCGCCGCCCGCTTGCACGGGGACGATCGAAGCGCTTGTCGGCGAGCCCAGGAGCTCGCGCACCTGCTCCTCGGTCATTCCGGTTTTGACCCGGCGCACGGCCGACATATTGACGGCGCTCCCATACTCCATAGTCGGGCCGCCGCAGCCGGCGAGCAGGGTGGCGAAAGTTGCGGCCAGTGCGGCGATGAGGCCGCGGAACAAAGATTTGCTCATTATGAACCTCCGAAGAAGTGGGCCAAGGGCCCGTGAAAAGAAGTTTCCCGGATCCCCAAGAGAATCAGGATCTAACTAATATTTTAGAGCAAAAAAGCATCTATGTCAAGCTCCCCCAAATGAGGAAAGGACCGTCCTTCCCTAACTGTGGATATCCTTATTTTGCAGGCCGAAATCGCTACTCCAGATAGATGGTCCTCCCCAGCCGCTCCGGCTCCTCGATCTCGAGGAGGCTCTCGGAGATGTCGCCCAAAAACTGCGAGGGTTCCGAGAACGATTGCAGCCCGTAGACCGTGCGCATCGAGGCGTAGGAGAGGAACAGTTTTTTCTGCGCGCGCGTGAGCGCCACGTACATAAGCCGGCGCTCCTCTTCCCGGTCGCGTCCCTCCTCGCCGTCTTTCTCGTACGGGAAGAGCCCCTCCTCGAGGCCGGTGATGAAGACGTACGGGAACTCGAGCCCTTTGGCGGCGTGCACGGTCATAAGCCGCACCGCATTCGCCTCGTCCTTGAGCTCGTCCTGGTCGCTCGCGAGCGCCGCGCTCTCGAGGAAGAGCTGAAGGCCCTGAGGCCGGGGGTCGCCATCGAAGCGGCGCGCGAGCGCCATAAGTTCGCGGATGTTCTCGAGGCGCTCCTGCCCCTCGACCTTGTCTTCTTTAAGTTCGCGCTCCAGGCCCGACTCGCGGACGGCATACGCGAGAAGCTCCGACGGCGGGAGCGCTTCGGCCCGCTCCGCGATGCGCGCGATGAGCGCGCGGAACCCCGCGACTTTCTCGCGCACGACGCCGCGGAGCTCGTCTTCCCGTCCGGAGAGCATCGCGAGAAGCGTTATCTTGCCGATGCCGCGCCGCGGCGTGTTGGCGATGCGCGCGATATCGGGTGCGGTACCGAAGACCGCGGCGCGCAGGTATGAAAGAGCGTCTTTCACCTCCGCGCGCTCGAAGAAGCGGGTGCCGAGAACCTGGTAAGGAATGTTCGCGGCAAGAAGCTTTTCTTCGAGCGCGCGCGACTGGAAGTTGGCGCGATAGAGGATAGCGATATCGCGCGGCGGCGTCTTTTTGCGGATGAGCTCGTCGATCTTCCTCGCGACGAAGTGCGCCTCGTCGTTCTCATCGAACGCGCGGTAGAGCGAAAGCTTTTCCCCCTCCCCTTTCTGCGTGAACAGATTTTTCTCGACGCGGTAGACGTTCTTGGCGATAACCTCGTTGGCGCTCGCGAGAATGTTCTTCGTCGAACGGTAGTTCTCTTCGAGAATGACCGTGCGCCCGCCCGGATAGTCCTTCTCGAATCGCATAATGTTCTTGATGTCGGCGCCGCGCCAGGTGTAAATGGTCTGGTCGATATCGCCGACGGCGCAGACGTTCTTCTCGGGGCCGACGAGAAGCGCCGCAAGCTCCGATTGAATACGATTGGTGTCTTGATATTCGTCGATGTGGAGATACCGCCAGCGCTTTTGGTAGCCCGCGCGCACTTCGGCGTCGGCGCGTAAAAAATTGACGGCGCGCGCAAGAAGGTCGTCGAAGTCGAGCGCGCCGTCTTCGGCGAGCATCCGCTCGTATACCTGCCACGCGCGCGCGATGAGGCGCTCGCGCGCGCCGGAAGCGTCTTCCGCGAAGGCGTTCGCCGTGACCCCGTCGCCTTTGTTGCGCGAGACGATCGAGAGCGCGAGGCGCGGCTCGAGCTCCTCGTCCGCGCCGAGCTCTTTGAGCGCGGCTTTCATCGCGCGCAAAGAGTCGGCGCGGTCGTAGACGGCGGGGAAGCGTTTGAAGCCGAACGACCGGTAGTGCTCCTTGATGATGAAGAGTCCGAGCGAATGGAATGTCGAGACGAATGGCGGTTTACTCTCCGCGAAGGCGGGCAATGAGAGTTCGCGGCTCTCCCGCAAGAGCTTCCCTGCCCGCTCGCGCATCTCGCGCGCGGCTTTATTGGTGAAGGTTATCGCCAGAATACGTTCGGGATCTTCTCCCTGGCGCACGATCTCGAGGATGCGGTGCGCGATGACGCGCGTCTTCCCCGCGCCGGCACCCGCAAGAACAAGGAGCGGTCCTTTCGTGCAGAGGACCGCTTCGCGCTGCGCTTCATTGAGTTCATCGAGATGGGTCGCCACGGAAACCTTATAATAAGGGGCGGTGCCGCAAAGTACAAAACGTCCCCACCCCGGTTCAGGATAGCTTTGGTTATCCACAGACGGCCTCCCGAAACCGCCTTGAAGCATAGGGATATCTCGAAATCCAGACCATAAAACCCGGTTTTGGATAGTTGACCCTCCCCCTCACTTGGCTATAGTGGGTAAGGTACCGGATCGGATGAATAAAAAATGGCTCTGTTGAGCCATTTTGCTGGAGAAGACGGCTGCATATCCGGTGTCCAGGCCTAGGTGTCAGTGAGTAAGGGGGCGGAAAAGGAGCTTTAGCATTTTTTCGATCCCGAACGAACGACGCATCCGGGTGCCTTCATGGGGCCATATTTTGGAGATAACAAGGACCTTTCCTCTGCGGCCGAGCCGTTTCCAAGAGGAAGGGCGAAAAAGTCGTTATTTTACACCGTCGCCACGACCGGCGCGGCTTTTTTGATGCTCTCGAGTCCGACGCTCGCTTCCGCAAGCGTCTTCCCTCTGCCCGCCATCCCCTCCCTCCCCGATCTGGCGACCCTCCTCTTCGGCGTGCCGCCCGCCTCGGCGAGTGCCCAGTCGGCGTCGTCCGGCGATCCTTCCGCGGCAGCGCCGAATTATAACTCGCAGACGATGCGGCTTCTCGCGCCAGCCGTGAACATCGATCCCAATCCGGCGAAAGGCAACGGCGATATCACCGTGGTCGACGGCGCGGCGCTCCAGGCGCAATCGGGTCCGGCGGGTACGGCCGCCGACATCGCCGAGTGGCCAACTTCCTCGCAGGTGAGCGTCTATACGGTGCATCCAGGCGACACCCTTTCCGGCATCGCCAAGATGTTCGGCGTATCGGTCAACACCATCGTCTGGGCCAACGATCTGCAGGGCGGCGTCATCCATACGGGCGAGACGCTCGTCATTCTCCCCATAACGGGCGTGCGCCACACGGTCGTGAAGGGCGACACGCTCGCCTCGCTCGCCAAGAAGTTCAAGGCCGATGCGACGGAGATCGCGCAATTCAACGGCCTCGATCCGGCGGAGCCCTTGGCGGCCGGAGAGACTATCCTCATTCCCGACGGCGAGCTCTCGGGGGTTTCTTCCGGCAACGGCACGCCGATGAGCACGCCGCATCGCATCACGCGCGCGCCGAGCGAGCCGTATCGCGGCGGCAGCGGGCCTGACTATGCGGGCTATTACAACTGGCCGGTCGACGGCGGCGTCGTTACCCAGGGCCTCCACGGATGGAATGCTGTCGACATCGGCGCCGCGCGCGGCACGCCAATCCTCGCCGCGGCGAGCGGCATCGTCATCGTCGCGCGCTCGGGCGGATGGAACGGCGGCTATGGAAGCTACGTGGTCATCCAACACGACAACGGCACGCAGACTTTATACGCGCATGCAAGCCGCCTCCTCGTCTCCGCGGGCGACAGTGTCGCCCAGGGTCAGACCATCGCGCTCGTGGGCGCCACAGGGCTCGCGACGGGCCCGCACCTCCACTTCGAAGTCCGTGGCGCCAAGAATCCATTTGCCGATGTTTCGGTCGGCGGGAGCGAATAACTTTTTACCGTCTCCACGAAATTAAAAACACTTCCACATAGGGAAGTGTTTTTAATTTTTGATTAGCTGTCTTTTTGCCGGCGATACTGGAGCGCTTCGAGGATGTCGTTCTCCCCGACCTCATCCCGGTCTCCGAGGTCGGCGATGGTGCGGGCGACCTTGAGCGTGCGGTGATAGCCGCGCGGCGAAAGGTTGAAACGGGCGCCTGCTTTCTCGAGCATCCGCCGCGCGGCGGAGCGATGCGGGATGAGGGAGTCAATCTCGCGGGGCGAGATCTCGGAGTTCGTTTTCGAGGAGGAGCCGAAGCGGGCTTCTTGGGCCGCGCGTGCGCGCGCGACCTTCGCGCGCGCGTCCCGCGTCTCCGCGTTGTCCGCGGCGCGCCGGTCGAGCTCGCCGAGCCCGACGGGCCCCATCGCGGCCCAGAGGTCGATGCGGTCGGCGATGGGGCCCGAGATCTTCCGCCGGTAGCGCTCGAGTGCGAGGGGCGGGCACGTGCAGGCGATCGTCGGATGCCCCCAATTGCCGCACGGGCACGGGTTCATCGCGGCGACGAGCGTGAATCGCGCGGGAAAGAGCGCGCTCCCCTTCGAGCGCGCGACGGAAATGACGCGGTCCTCGAGCGGCTGGCGCAGGGCTTCGATGACGCGCCTGTCGAACTCGGGGAATTCGTCGAGGAAAAGCACACCGCGATGCGCGAGGGTCGCCTCTCCGGGCCGCGGGTTGGCGCCGCCGCCCACGATCGAAACATACGACGAGGTATGGTGCGGAGAACGCACCGGCGGCTCCGTCAGAAGCTCGTCGCCCCGGAGGAGCCCGCAGATGGAATGGATGCCGTTGACCTCGAGCATATCGTCGAACGACAGGGGCGGCAGGATGGAGGCGATGGCACGCGCGAGCATCGTCTTCCCCGTGCCGGGCGGCCCCTGAAGTCCCAGATTGTGCCCGCCCGCCGCCGCGATGACCGCCGCGCGCTTGGCGGTGTCTTGCCCGCGGATGTCCTCGAAGGTGAACACGGTCTCTTTCTCACGCGGCGCGAGCTCAGTCGGCGCTGCGGGAGCGATTTTACGCGCCGCGCGCGCATTCGGAACCTCGTTCAAATGATCGACGAGTTCCGCGAGCGTCGAGACGCCGTAGACCTCGATGCCGCGGACGAGGGCGGCTTCGCGGACGTTCTCCTTCGGCACGAAGACGGCGCGCTTCCCGGCTTTCTTCGCGTGCGCGGCGAGCGGGAGCACGCCGCGCACGGGGCGTACGGCGCCGTCGAGCGCGAGCTCGCCGATGAAGAGAAGCGGCGTGGGGTCGAAGCGTACCGCGTCGATGGCGCGCAAGTACGCGAGCGCTATGGGGACGTCGAACATCGGCCCCTCTTTCTTGAGATCGGCGGGGGCGAGCGAGATGACGATCTTCTTGGCGCCGACTTTCGGCGATTCGAGCCCCGTATGTTTTATGGCCGAGGCGACGCGATCGCGGCTTTCCTCGACCGCCTTGTCGGGAAGCCCGACGATCGTAAATGACGGCAATCCTCCGCGCGTGACATCGGCTTCGACGGAGACGAGATACGGCGTCAACAGAGAAACCTGCGCGCTGTACACGCGGGCATAATTCATATCCTCAGTATATCCCCCGAGGGGGCCGCGCCGGCTGGCAGTCCACACGTCACCACTGGCACTCCGTCGTCCCTGAGCACACCTGCCACGCCCAGGTCGAGCGCACGGGATCGTAGAACGCGTCGGTTGACGGTGTCGAGCCGACGGATGAGTTCTGCGGGCAGTGCGAGAGCAGCTTGTAGCCTGCGCCGTCTGAGATGTAGAGGTACGCTCCTCCCCAGCCGCCGCACGCGGAGGGTGCGGGTGAGGGATCGAGCGGCAGCGTCTGGATGTATTGCGGCGCGAGGCCGGGTATGTAGTTGGTGCGGCTCCCCGCGTTCGGCGAGTTGCCGTACCACACGCCTCCGGTCGAAGGATACGCGTTGTTGTCGCTGTAGTAGAGCTCAAGCGCCGTCTGGAGCTGTTTGAGATCGGCCTTCCTGCGGACGTCGGCCGCCTTGTTCCGCGCGGCATTGAGGCTCGCGAGAATGATAGAGGCGAGCATCGCGATGATGGCGATGACGACCAAAAGTTCGATCAGCGTGAATCCGCGCCGCCAGGGTTCCCCGCTTGCGCGGCCGCCGCTTCGCAGAGTTTTGTGCGGGATAGGGTTTTTCATATCCTCGATAGATGCCTACAAGCCGTGGGAGACCATCGTCGAGTCGATCGCCTGCGGCGGGACGTTCCCGCTTCCGCCGCCGAGCCTGCCGAGGAAAAAGACGATAACCGCGGCCGTCGCCGCGACGGCCGCGGTTATGAGCAGGAGCCTGTTGGCGCTCGCCGGGCTGTCCGCGAGTTTTTTTGATACCAGCCAGTCGGCGATGCCGGAAGACGGCTTCGCCGCCGCGGCCGCGCGGCTGTCCATAAAAAAGCGGCCGTGATTCTTCGTGCGTTCGAGCTCGTGTTCTATGCGCTTGGCTTCCTCCGCGACCGGATCGTCTTTTTTCGGGTGCAGTCCGGATAAGATCGAACGAACCTCGCCGGTAGAAAGATCGAGCGGCGGAACTTCAAGGGCGGAGAGCGTCTCCCCTCCCGTTTCGGCGGCAGCGAGTCCGTCAAGGATGTCTTGTTCCTCCCACCCCGAGGAACGAAGCGCCGCGGAGACGGCGCCGCGCTCCGCGCCCGAGGCGAGAGCGCTCCGGATGTACTCGATGAGTTGTTGGGTGGCCGCCATTGTCTCGTGCGGACGGCAGGTCTGCTCTCAGCGATCGAAATGTTTCTCGCAGGCGCGCGCCGCCGGGTTCGCTTCGAGCCGCGCCTCCTCTATCTCTTCGCCGCACGCCTCGCACGTGCCGTAGGTCCCGTCCGCGGTCTTGGCAAGCGCGCGCTTTACGTCGCGCCAGCGCGTCTCGAGCGTATCGAGGACCGAGGAGTCGCTCTCATAGTCCTCAAACTTGTCGGCCTTCTCGTCCGATTCTGTCGCGGACGCGTCTTCTCCCTTGGGCTGCGCTTCCCAGTCGCCGGGGACGTCGGGGTTCTTCCGTCCGACGGTCGCGAGCTCTCTCTCGACGGCCGCAAGCTCTTCTTCGAGTTTGTGCGCGTAGTGCGCGATCTTTTGTGCGTCCATAGTACGGTAAGGATATCGCGTTTTCCTCGCGGCTTCAACGGGCCTCATTTCCCCGGTACGGGAATGACCGGTGCCGTCGTCAGGCGCGAAATGATCTCGCGCAGCGTGTACTCGTTGGTCGTTATGACAAGGGTCTCTTGGTTGATGAACGTCCACAAAAGAAGGATGTCCCCCGAGCTGTTCTCGATAACGCGGGCGTTGTGATTTTCGATGACGCGGTCGACGAACGGCGTGCCGAGAAGCTGCGGCGATACCGCAGGGGTCGTCGTTCCTTGCTCGGGAATACGCGGCGACGGAGTCCGGGTGAAGAAGGGCGCCAGGTCATCCTGCATACTCGTCTCCCAGGCGAGCATACCGGCGAAGGCCTGGCTGTAGGTATCGGTTTTGAAGATGAGGAACGGCTGGTTCCCGCCGAAGGAATGGACGCCGAGAAGGTACTCGGGCGAAAGGGCCCGCGCGAGTTCGTCGGGGGCGTTCGGCGCGAGGAGGGCGAGGAGCTGCTGCGTCGAAAGGGCAGCCGGGGCGCCGCCCGCCGCTCCCGCGGAC
>JAKALC010000030.1 GCA_021813335.1 bacterium
CGTCGCGGGTTCCGCGAGATTGTGCGGGAAAAGATAGTTCATCGCGTAGCCGTCGGACACGAGCTTCACGTCGTTTTTGGCGCCGATGCCGCGGACATCTTTCGTCAAAATGACTTTCATATCGTGGAATGATTACAAGGTATCAATTGGACTCCAAATACTGCATCGCCGCTTCTTTCTGAGGATCATTGCCGGAGGCGAGATCCTTCGCCGTCGTCGTCGCCGCGATGTCCGGCGTAAGGCCGCCGTCCGATATGGACGTGCCGTTCGGCGTAAGCCACCTCGCGACGGTTATCTTCGCTTCGGCGCCTCCGCCCAGGTCGAAGAGCTCCTGCACCGAACCTTTGCCGAAGGAGCGCGTGCCGACGAGCTTCGCGATGCCGTGCTGCTGCAGCGCTCCGGCGAGGATCTCGGCGGCGGACGCCGTGCCCTGGTCCATAAGTATCGCCATCGAGAGCTTCTTGTTGGCGAAGACGTTATAGCCGAAGCTCCGGTGGACGACGTTGTCCTGCCGGCCGCGGTAGTCCTCGGTCACGACGACGTCTCCCGCGGGCAGGAAGTAGCTCGCCATATCGACGGCCGCGTTGAGATAGCCGCCCGGATTGCCGCGCAGGTCGAGAAGGAGCCGCGTATCGCCCGACTCGAAGAACGCGCGCAGCGCGTCGCGGAAGTCGTCGGCCGAGACGGCGGAGAAGTTGTAAAGATCTATCTCGAAGACGCCCTCGCCGGCGTGATTCGAATAATCGATGGTCGGTATCTGTATGGTCTGCCGGACGATGGGGATGACGGCGGGCTGCGCGCTTCCGCCGTGCATCACGGTTATCTTGACCGTCGTGCCGAGCGGCCCGCGGATGAGCTTCACCGCCTCGTCGACGCCGAGGTGGGCCGCCGCCGTATCATCGATGAAGAGTATTTTGTCGCCCGCCCTGATGCCGGCCGCTTCCGCGGGGCTTCCCTTGAGGGGCGACACGACGACGAGAGCTCCGTCCTGCTCCCCTATCTCCATACCGACGCCGCCGAACGAGCCGCTGATGTTCTGGTCGAACACGCTGGCGTCGGACGGCGGGAAGAAGACCGTGTACGGGTCGCCGTAGCTCCCCATAAGCCCCTGGATCGCTCCATAGAGCTTTTCATCGTCGGTCGGGACGGTGCCCGAAGCGTGCGCTTCGACGAAGTTGCGGTCGAGCAGATTCCAGGCGGTCCACAGCGGCGTGAAATCGACTCCCGAAGGCTGCCCGGAACCGTTCAGCTCGTCGGGCGTCAGCGTGACGGTCGTCGTCGAAAAGATGACGCGGGCGGCGAGCGTCGGCTGCGTCTCGGCGAAGGTTCGCACCTGGTTGAGGCCGACGTACAGGCCGGCGAAGAAAACGGCGATGATAGTCGCATAAAAGCCGGCTTTGCGGCGCAGAAATCCTTTCGCGGCCCCGGTTCGGTGCTCGTTCATTAGAGAAAGTATCGCAAATCGGGCGGGCCGGGTCAAACGGCCGCCGTAGCGAGCGCGGAAAGGAGACGGACAAGAACCCTCCGAAATTGCGGTATACTTATCGTTATGATAGAGCGCCGTTCCAACAAAGATACGGTCTGGGTCGACCTGCGGTCTCCCACCCAGGAAGAGGTGCGCTCCGTAATGAAGCACTACGACGTGCATCCGCTCATCGCCGACGAGCTCCTCTCTCCGTCCGCCCGGCAAAAGACGGAGCGTTACGGCGAGTTCCTCTATCTCGTCCTCAACTTCCCGACGTTCGGCGCCCGCCACGAGCACGTCGCGCAGGAGATCGACATCGTTCTCGGAAAGCGCCTGTTCATCACGGCGACCTACGAGGAGATCGACGCCCTGCGTTCTTTCGCCCATACGTTCGAGACCGCGGCCATCCTCGAACACGGCGCGCCCGCGAACCACGGCGGCCATATGCTCTACCTTATGCTCACGAAGTTCTACCGCACGCTCTACGACGAGATAGAGTACGTGCGCGAGGAGCTGCAGCGCATCGAAGACCTCGTTTTTTCGGAAAAGGAGCGCCAGATGGTCATCGAGATATCCCGCGCGAGCCGCATCGTGCTCGACTTCCGCCGGACGCTCTCTCCGCACCAGGAGATGCTCTCGTCGCTCGAGACGCAGGGCGGCCGCGTATTCGGCCAGGAGTTCGCCTTTTACGCGCGGCTTTTGCAGAGCGAGCATCTCAAGGTGCAGAACGGCCTCGACGAGCTCCGCGACTCTCTCGAGGAATTGCGCGAGACCAACAATTCGCTCCTTTCGGCCAAGCAGAACGAAGTGATGAAGAACCTTACCGTGATGGCTTTCATCGCGCTGCCGCTCTCGTTCATCGCCGATATCTTTACGATGAATACCCGCTACACGCCGATCATCGGCCAGCCGTACGACTTCTGGATCGTGCTCGGCGCTATGCTCGCGGTCGCCCTGGCGTTCCTCCTCTATTTCAAGCACCGCAAGTGGCTCTAGCGCTCCCCTCCCCGATGCTTACGTTTCTCCGCACGATCATCCGCCCCAAGCCGCAGGCGTCCCTCCCGCCTCTCTTTCTGCGCAACACCCTCTCGGGCGAGATCGAGGAGTTCGCGCCGCTTTCGCGCGGCAAGGTGAAGATGTACAACTGCGGCCCGACGGTCTATGACCGCCAGCACATCGGCAACCTGCGCCCCCCGGTCGTCTTCAACGTCCTGCGCCGCATACTCGATCGCTGGGGCTACGATGTCCGCCAGGTGACCAATATCACCGACTTCGGGCATCTCGCGAGCGATGCGGACGAGGGCGAAGACAAGATGTCCGCAGGCCTGAAGCGCGAAGGGATGGAGCTCTCGCTTGAGAATATGCACATCCTCGCGGAGAGATACGCGAAGCTGTATTTCGAGGACGTGCGCGCGCTCGGCGTTGACACGGACAAGACGGCGTATCCGCGGGCCAGCGAATATATTCCCGAGGAGATCGCCCTCATCCAGACGCTTGTCGAGAAGGGTTACGCGTACCGCGCGAAAAGCGGCGTGTACTTCGAGGTGTCGCGCTTCGCTCCGTACGGCAAACTAGGCGGCATAGATCTCGCGGGCCTCAAGCACGGCGCCCGCGTGAAGGCGAGCGCCGACAAGCGCGGCCCTTTCGACTTCATACTTTGGAAATCGGACAAGCATTTGGGTTGGGAGAGCCCGTGGGGCAAAGGGTTCCCCGGCTGGCATATCGAGTGCACCGCGATGGTTTTCAAGCTTCTCGGCCGGCAGATCGATATTCATACGGGAGGCATCGAGCACATACCGGTCCACCACAACAATGAGATAGCCCAGGCCGAGAGCGCGTCCGGGAAGCGCTTCGTGAGGTATTGGCTCCACAACGATCACATCACGATAGAAGGGAAAAAAATCTCGAAGTCGCTCGGCAATACGGTGTATCTTCACAACATCACCGACCGCGGGTTTTCGCCCCTGTCTCTGCGGTACTGGTTCCTGACGGCTCACTACCGCTCGCCCTCCAACTTCACCTGGGAGGCGCTCCAGGGCGCGCATACCGCGCGCGAGCGCCTGCTGCGCTTCTTCTTCGAGGATTTACGCCAGGTCGAGCCCGGCGCGCCCGACCCCGTGTTTATGCGCGATTTCCTTGCGGCGCTCGCGCGCGACCTCGACACGCCTTCCGCGCTTGCGCGCGTCTGGGAGCTTGTGAAAGACGAGAAGGTTTCCACATCGGCGAAGAAGGCCTCGCTCATCGAGGCGGACAAGGTGCTCGGCCTCGGCCTCGGGGATAAGCGCGAAATGTCGAAGCTCGCCGTTGTTCCTGAGAACGAACTGCCGGACGATATCAAAAAATTGGTGGATGAGCGCGATGCGGCGCGTGCCGCCGGCGAATACGTCAAAGCCGACGAACTCCGCGCCGCGATCGAATCGCGCGGCTACGAGCTCCGCGACACGCCGGAAGGCGCCAAAGTAAAGAAAAAATAACACCGGCCTCTCATGCGTTCGGGCAACAAAAAGGCGCACCCGAAGGTGCGCCGGTCCGTTCTTCTCCGTTAGTTCGAGCCGCTTCGCCGGAAGTCGAGCTCGTCATCCGGGACGACGGTCTGGCCGACCTCAAGCATCGCTATCTCGAGACGATTCTGGATCTCGAAAGACGGCTTGCTGAGAGCCGGCTTGTCGCCGTAGGGCTTGTCCAGGGCCGCCGCTATTTCCTGAACCTTCTTTTCCAAAGTCTTGCGGGAAACGGTCCCCATACCAACTCCTTCATCGGTTGAGAGAGGTCTTAGTAAATTATAAAACATAATACGCCATAAAGTCAATACCTTCGGAAGGAGTCGCATAAGATGGGGATGAAATGGTGATAAGTCGGCCCTGTCGTTGCATTGAAACTATCCCACGCACCCTGTACCCTATACCCTACGTATGGCCACCCCGCTTCGACTCCCGCCGCAGACCATCGAATCCGAAAAAGCCCTGCTCGGCGCTCTTATGATTCGCGCCGATTCGATGCCCGACATCGTCGACATTCTCTCCCCCGACGCGTTTTATGTACAGAAGCACGCGGTCATCTATCGGACGATGCTCGCGTTGTGGACGAAGAACGAACCCATCGACATCGAGTCGGTGCGCGCGAAGCTTGCCGAGCGCGGCGAGCTCGAAGGGGTGGGCGGCGTCGCCTATCTCACCGAGCTCGCGAGCGACGTTCCCGCCGCGTCGAACGCCCGCCACTACGCCAACCTCGTTCAGAAGAAATATGTCCTGCGCTCGCTCACCGGCGCGGGAGAGTACGTGGCGGAGCTCGGGTTCGACGAGGCGGCCGAGCTCGACGACACGCTCGATCGCGCGGAGAAAAAGGTCTACGAAGTCGCCCACGCCTCGACTCTCTCGAAATTCGTCTCGCTCAAGAGCTCGCTTACCGAGGCGTGGGCGCGGCTCGAACATCTCAACGAGCATAAGGACGAGATGCGCGGCGTCTCGACCGGCTTCAAGGACCTCGATTCGCTTCTCGCCGGCTTCCAGAAGTCCGACCTCATCATCCTCGCCGCGCGCCCCTCGATGGGCAAGACCGCGCTCGCGCTCGATATCGCGCGGCAGTCGGCCGTGAAGCACGGCACGGTGGTCGGCATCTTCTCGCTTGAAATGAGCGCCCAGCAGCTTGTCGACCGTATGGTCGCCGCCGAAGCGCGCGTCAACTCGTGGAATCTCCGTACCGGCACTCTCCGCGACGCGGATGACTTCGAGCGCATCCGTGACGCGTACGATCGCCTTTCACAAGCGCCCATCTTCATCGACGACTCTCCCGGCAGCAACATCCTCAAAATGCGCGCGGTCGCCCGCCGTCTGAAGCGCGAGCAGGGCCTGGGGCTCCTCGTCGTCGACTACCTTCAGCTTATGGTGCCGACGGGCGCCCGCGCGTCGGACTCGCTCGTGCAGCAGGTGACGGAAATATCCCGCTCGCTCAAGATCCTCGCGCGCGAGCTCGACGTGCCGGTCCTCGCGCTCTCGCAGCTTTCGCGCGCGGTCGAACAGCGCCGCGGCCGCCCCCGCCTCTCCGACCTCCGCGACTCGGGCTCCATCGAACAAGACGCCGACGTCGTGATGTTCATCCATCGCGAGGACAAGATGAGCGACAACCAGGACCGTCCGAACGTGGCGGAAATCCTTGTCGAGAAGCACCGCAACGGGCCGGTCGGCAAGGTCGAGCTCTTCTTCGACGACAAGCGCACGACGTTCCTTACGATGGACAAGAGCGATTTCGGTATGCTCGAGGCGTCGAAATCGGCCGCCGATGACTTTTGATCCCATCCCCTAATCTTTTCTATGGAGAATCCCATTGAGGCCCTTGCGGCGGCATTCGAGCGCTTCCCCGGCATCGGTCCGCGGCAGGCTCGGCGTTTCGTGCAGTTTCTGCTGTCGCAGAACGGCGCCTATCGGACGATGCTCGCCGACGCCATCCGCGGCATCGGCGCCGAGACCTCGATGTGCAAGCGCTGCTACCGCTGGTTTCCCAAGGAGGGAGGCGACGGGAAGCTCTGCTCCATCTGCGGCAGCGCCAAGCGCGACCAGGGTCTTCTTTTCGTCATCGAAAAGGACGCGGATATCGACAATGTCGAGCGCGGCGGCTACAAAGGTCTCTACTTCGTCCTGGGAGGCACGGCGCCCCTCGCCGAAGAGCACCCCGAGCGCTATCTGCGCGCGCACGAACTCGTGCGGCGCGTCGAGGCCGATGCGGAGAAGGGCGCGCTCAAGGAGCTCATCCTCGGACTCTCGGCGACGAGCGAGGGCGATCATACGCGGCTCCTGCTTCAGGAAAAATTGCGGCCCATCGCCGAGGGTCTCGGCTTCAAGATATCGTCGCTCGGCCGAGGGCTCTCCACGGGTTCTGAGCTCGAATACGCCGATCCGGATACCATTTCACAAGCTTTGGGCAATCGGCGCTGAAAACACCGCCATATATGGCAGCGTTTTCAGCGATCAAAAAATCCGCCGAGCGGCGGATTTTTTGATTTATTTCAGTTTCTGTATCTTCACTTCGAAATACGGCTGGCGGTGGCCGCGGCGCTTGAAGTAGTTGCTTTTGGCCTTATATTTGATGACCTCGACCTTCTTCGCGCGGCCGATCGATCGTATCTCGGCGGAAACCGAGGCGCCTTTGAGGTAGGGCTCGCCTATGGAGGTATCGGAACCGTTGTCGACAAGGAGCACCTTGTCAAAGACGACCGTGTCGCCCTCCTTGTGTTCTCCCTTGATCTTCTCGATACGGACGGTATCCCCCTCGGATACGAGGTATTGCTTGCCGCCCGTCTCAATGATGGCGAATTCCTTGGCTGCCATAACGGAGGCACTATAGCCGAAAACGGCTTATCTGGCAAGGCCCCTGCATCTCCCCGTCCGCAGGCCCAAGAACCCTTTACTTGATAGGAACGGGTGGTCTGGTATGCTTATGGGCAAGTTGGCGGCAGGATAGCCAATGGGCTCTTTCATAACCTTTGGAGGTACCTATGCCTGAGCATATCAGCGGTGATCGCGCCCAGGAGCTGCACAACAAGGGCGAGCAGGACGCGAGCGACGGAGTCTACAAGCCGCCGCACAACGAGCTCGACGACTTTCTGACGACAGTTGGAGGAACGTCGGAAGAAATGCATCGGCACCAGGAAGAGAATGATGCCTACAACGCGGGCCATCACAACACCTGGGAGCAGACTCACAACGATGGCGGCTGCTTCCTGACCACGGCCTGCACCCAGGCGGCCGGCCTGCCCGACGACTGCCACGAGCTCGCGACGCTCCGGCATTTCCGCGACACCTACGTTCGCTCGCTCCCCAAGGGCGACGCGATCGTCGCGGAATACTACGCCGTAGCGCCGCGGATCGTACCGAAGCTCTCGAAGGACGAGCTCGAGATGGTCTATGCGGTCGTGCGGCAGGCCGTCGCTCTCATCGGGCGCGGCGAGTTCGCAGAGGCCTTCGGCTGTTACGAAGGTGTGTTCAACGAACTGCGCCACAAGCACCTCGGCATCTAAGAAGCGCTGCAACTCAAATCGGCGGGACCTCCCGCCGATTTTTTATCTCGCTTTTTGATACCAAGCGTCTTGAGGAGAGAAGGGCCGGGATTCCGCGTCACTCCTTCCCTTCCAACGCCGGTCGGTCGAGAGTGAGGCCCTCGAGCTCGGGCGAGGTGCCGGTGATGCGCAGGACGTCCTTATCTATCTTGCCGAGCTCTTTGGTGCCGGCGTTGTAGTGGTTGACGGTCGTCTGGAGCGCGTTGCCCACTTTCTTATAGTAATCCTCATACGCCTTGAGATGCCGCGTAAGGCTCTCGACGTTTTTCATAATATCCTTCGCCGCCTCTTCTATCTTGAACGCCTTGAAGCCGTAGAGAACGGACTGCAGGTATGCGGCGAAGGTCGTCGGCGATACGATGATGACTTTCTTCTCGTTGTAGGCGTAGTCGATAAGATTGCGCGTGTTTACCTTGACGGACCCCACTTCGTTGACGAGAAGATCGTAGTAGATGGCCTCGGCGGGAATATACATAAAGGCGAAGGGCAGCGTTCCGTCCTTGGGGCGGACGTATTTCGCGCACTCGTCGATGCGCAGCTTGAGGTCGTTCTTGAAGACCTTTTCGAGTTCCGCGCGCTGCGCCTCATCGATGGCGTTGATAAGGCGGTTGTAATTGTCGAGCGAGAATTTCGCGTCGATGGGGATGATGCCCTCTTTGGTCACGATGGCGGCGTCGACCGTCTCGCCTCCCGGGAATTCGTACTGGAGCTTGAAGGCGTTGGGCGGCAGGATGTTCTCGAGTACGAGCTTGAGCGACGCTTCGCCCAAATTGCCGCGCTGCTTCTGGTGCGTCAGGACCTTCTCGAGATTTTTGAGCTGTTCGGCGAGCGTAAAGACCTGCTTGGTCGATTCTTTCGTTTCCGTGACGCCCTTCGTCACCTCGAGGAGCTGCGACTGCACCTGGCGAGTGATATTGCTCATAAGGCGCTCCACCTGCTCGGATTGCGAACGCATACCCTCGAACATACGATCGGTCCCCTCCCCGAGCTTCGCTTCCACCGCCCGCGAAAGGTCTTGGAGCTGGTTCTGGAGAAGCACGAGCCCTTGCATATCGGGCGGCGGCGGGGGTTCGGAGCCGCGGCGCCACAGAACCACGAGCATAACGAGGATGGCGAGGAGAAGAATGATGATAAGCCCTTCCATAGTGCACCTATGGTACCACAGCCTCGGGCTCTGGTATGATAGGG
>JAKALC010000031.1 GCA_021813335.1 bacterium
CCGACCTCAGAATTCTGAGGTCGGACCTTAGAATGGGGGCAATGGGTCGCTTTATCCACATATGAACGCTGCGAAGCGGGCCCGCTTGCTACAATAGCGGTACCACTCGCGCTCGTGAGGCTTTCATACATAAAATATGCGTAACGATACTCGCTACGGACTTTGGCTCATCCTCGCCCTCGTCTTTTTGGGGCTCGTCTATTGGTATGTAAGCGTGCCGCAAGGGGCGATGCGCCCCCCGCCGCCTCTACCGGGCGGCGCCTCTTCGCCGCAGAGCGGCGCGGGACTCTGGACTATGCTCGGTACCGTGGAGAGCGTCGACGGCGATATGGTCACGATCGAAACGATGCCGTCCTCCAAGGGGGCCGCGGCGCAAAAGCGGAGTATCGACATCGGCTCCTCGACAGTCATCGAGCGCGTCGTCCTCAAGGACCAGGCCGAACTGCAGAAAGAATTCGCCGAGTTCAGCGCGCAGGAGAAGGACGGCACGAAAGCCGCGCCGCCGCCGCCCTTCCTTAAGAAGACCATCACGCTCGCCGAACTGAAGAAGGGAGATTGCGTCATCGTTACGCTCGGCGAGGCCGCGGGGGCGGCGGCGCGGCCGACCGCGACCGTCGTCATCGTGCAGCCGCCGACCCTTCCGTTCGCGACGAACGCGATGGTGCCGCAGACGACGGCCGCCGTGGCGTTCGGCGGATGAGATGAATCGCGCGGTTTTCAACAAAAATTTTCACCGAATGAGAAATGAAATGAAATGATCAGAACATCAGACCGGGTCCGAACATCAGAGAGCCCGTTCGTATCACAACAAACCCGCGGCATCTCTATCCACTCCCATAGCATTGACCGCATTCGACCCCGCAGGATATCGTGATAGGTATAGCCTCTAAGAACTTTCATAGGGTGCACTAGATAAAAGAATCTACCCAATGCTCGCAGAACGTCGAAAAGCTGTCGGTATCTTCATTGCGATCGTAGCGGTCGCAGCCCTCGCCGCCGCGGCGCTTATGCTGAAAAAAACGCCCGCAGCGCCTCCCGTGCCGGCATCGGCGGGGAAGTCCGCGGAAGTGCTTTCGGTCCTCGGCACGGTCGCGCAAGTCTCGGGCGCGTCGCTCACGCTTACGAACGTCCGGGATCTGCCCCCGCCTGACCAGGGCGGCGACGGACTGCGAACGGCCCCGGTCACCGTCCTCATCGACACCTCGACGGTCATAGAAAAGCTCGTCCAAAAGAGCGATGCGACTATCCGCCGCGAGGCCGCCGCGTACGCCGCCCGCGTGGCGCAATCGACGCCCGAACAAGCGGCCTTACTCGTGCCGCCGGAGAGCGTGACGCGCGCGCAGATCTCCCTCGGCGATCTCAAGGTCGGCGAACTGGCGCTCGTTATCGCCGCGCAAGACATCGCCGCCTCGACATCGTTCACGGCGGCTCGCGTCGAGCTGCCGCCCTCGTCCGCGTCCGCGCCGCCCCCGACGATCGCGCACCCCAAGACCGTCTCTCCGGCGACGACGACGCCGCTTCACTAGCTTATGTCGGCCTTTACGAAAACCGCATCGCGCTTCCTGTCAGCCCGCCTCATCGGCGCCGCGTTCCTCGTGCTCGCGTTCGCGGGCGGGCCGTCTTCCGCGCACGCAGCGGACATTCTCGTCGGTTCGACCTACATCGGCGGCTGGGCGCTCGGCTACAACGACCTCATCAACGAGATAAATTACGCCCAGCAGGTGTACACGACCGGCGGATACGCCAGTATGCCGGCGAACCAGCCGTGGCCCAATTCGAATTACGGCTGGTACCAGCTTCAGGGTAACGGCGGCTCGTACTTCACGCTGAACGGGACGAACATCGGCTCCACGGTGACCGTCATCCATCCCTGGAACGATTGGATAGAGGTGTCGAGCACACTCTGTAAGCCGACGCCGGTCGTTACGGTCACGACCACCGGTTCCGGCGACGCCACGCAGACGTTCTACAGCTACACGGTCGATATGACCGGCTGCAACATCGTCGCGCAGTGGGGCCGGTACAATCAGACGCTCTCGCTCTATCGGATCCCGCCGCCGACCTCGTCGGTCGCCGTGTCGCCGAACCCGGTACCCTACGGAGGCACGCCGGTATTCACGCTCTCCTCGAGCAATGCGATATATTGCTATGTCTACGTCGACAGTCTTCCCATAGCCCAGGGCTACATCACGTCGGGCAATTACACGAACGGAGTCTATGCGCCGGGGTCGCATACCGCGTCGTCGTACTGCTATAACTCCGCGTGGGCGGGCTCGGGCTGGTCGTCGACGCCGTTTACGGTTAATCCGGCGTCCGTGAACGGCACATGCGCGGCTACGCACTACAACTGCTCGGCCGGTACGAGCATCAATAATAATCCGAACAGCGCGAGCGCCTGGACATGGAGCTGCGCTGGTTCGAACGGCGGCACGACCGCTTCGTGCTCCGAGGTGAAAACCTATACCATCACCGCTTCCGCCGGCATAGGTGGCACAATAAGTCCGAGCGGGACGCAGACCGTCGCCTACGGCGGCAGCCAGTCCTATACCATTGCGCCGAGCGCGGGCTATGTCATTTCCTCTGTCACGGTCGATGGAATGAGCAAGGGGGCCATCGGCACGTATACGTTCTCGAACGTGACGGGAAGCCACAGTATTTCCGCCTCGTTCTCCGTGCTGCCGCCGACAACGGGAACGGTGGTCCTTTCCCCGAACCTGTCTTCCGCGCCGTGGACCGTGAGCGGCTGCACCTCGCAGACGGGGACGGGCTCCCGCACGCTCAGCGGAGTCCCGGCGGGCAATTGTACGGTCACGTGGGGCGCGGTCGGCGGCTACACGACGCCGCCTTCCGCGGCGCAATATCTCTCGGGCGGCGGCACCGTACAATTTCCGGCGACCTACAATCCGGCGCCGCTCCCGGACCTTATCGCGGGCCAGGCGGCGCCGACGACCTCCTTGTTCACCGGCGTTCCGGCGGCGTTCTCCGCGACGATACAGAATATCGGCAATGCTTCGACGGGTACGAGTTTCCCCAACTTCTTCCAGGTGGCGACCGTGCCGAACGGGGGAGGCACCGTAACCGATCTGGCGCCCACGACGCTCGGCGCTTTGCCCCAAGGCGGCATATCGCCGGTAACCTCGCCCTCGTATACCTTCTCGACGCCGGGGATGTACTCCATCCGCGCGTGCGCCAACAAATCGTCGTCGGCGGGAGGAGTCACCGTGGCGGAATCGAATTCGAACAATAACTGCAGCCCGTCGTGGACGAACGTAAGCGTGGCGCAGAGCTGCGCCCAGAACCAGGGCTCCCAGTGCACTTCCGCGGGGAACGCGTGCGGGCAGACGAACCAGGGCACGGTGCTCTGTAACGGCAGCTGCAGCGCGCCGACGCCGCCCAACTCGAGCTGCCCGCTCCCGACCTCCTCGGTCTCCATCTCGCAGAACCCCGTACCTTACGGCGGCAACCCGGGCTTCACGCTCTCTTCGACGAACGCCTACTACTGCTATGTGCAAGTCGACTGGAACAATCTTCCCGGAACGCCCGGCTATTTCACCTCGGGCACGTTCTACCACGGACCCTTCACGGCGATAGGCCAGCACCAAGCGGAGAGCTACTGCTACAATGCCGCGTGGATGGGCTCGGGCTGGTCAACGACGAACTTCACCGTCTCGGCCCCCGTGCCCACGGCGACTCTCTCCGCGAACCCCTCCGTCCTTACCGGGCAAGGCAATACGAAGACCCAATGGGTCGGCAGCACCAATCTCACCTGGGGCAGTACCAACACGACGTCGTGCACCGGCTCCAACTTCTCGACCGGCGGCGCGACCCAGGGCAGCGTCGCGGTCCCCATATCATTCACGACGGTGTACGGCGTCACCTGCCAGGGCCTCCCGGGTTCGTCGCCCGCAAGCGCCTCGTATAGCGCCCTTGTAACCGTGAACTACCCGGCCGCATCGGTCTCCCTTTCGGCGAGCCCGAAGACCGTCCGCCTCAATTCGACGACCCAGCTCAGCTGGTCGGCGTCGAGCGTGAAGTCGAACACCTGCACGATCACTCGGCAAGGCGGCGGCTGGAGCCAGTCGCTCGCGAACGCGCCGTCCGACAGCGGCACCGTAACCTCGCCCTCGATCACCGGGCAGACCGCCTTCACGCTCTCGTGCTCCGGCCTCGACGGAACGACGTCGTCGACCGCGACCGTGTCCGTGGGCCTCGTCCCGACGGTCAAAGAGATTTAGCGGCGCTCAAGGCCAGGCCTTGAGCGCCGTGAGCGCCAGCTGTGCGCTATACTGAGGATATGGCCGACATCATTCCGGCGATATTGGAGCCGTCGCTTGAGGCGATCGCGGCGCGGCTTGGGGAAGTGCGCGGCGCCGCGAGGAGCGTGCAGCTCGACGTGGCCGACGGCGTGTATGTCCCCAACGCGACCTGGCCTTTCTCGGGCGGCGCGGAGCGTTCGGAATTCGAGCGCATCGCATCCGAAGAAGAAGGCCTGCCGCTCTGGGAAGACTTCGATTTCGAAGCGGATCTTATGGCCGAGCGGCC
This sequence comes from bacterium, assembly GCA_021813335.1. Lineage (GTDB taxonomy): Bacteria > Patescibacteriota > Minisyncoccia > Phycocordibacterales > SBAW01 > JAKALC01. The sequence goes on from JAKALC010000031.1 coordinate 4,543, forward strand.
TCTCGAGCACGCGCTCAAGTGGATGAGGGCCGGCGCGTCGCGCATCGTCATTCATATAGGAAGCGGGGGAGCGAAGGAGGCGCTTCAAGCGCTTCAAGAAGCGCGCGGCGAAGGCGCGAGCCTCGCCGTCGAGGTCGGGGTCGCGCTCCGGAGCGGCGCTTCGGAGCGCGACCTCGAGCCGTTCCGCGGCCTCTACGATTTCATCCAGGTTATGGGCATCGAAAAAGTCGGATTTCAGGGACAGCGCTTCGACGAGCGCGCCATAATCCTCCTCGAGCGATTGCGAGCGTCGTATCCGGAGAGTACACTGCAAGTTGACGGCGGCATTACGGCGGAGAGGGCGCCCGCTATCGTGCGGGCGGGCGCGGAGCGCCTCGTCGTCGGCAGCGCCATCTTCGGCAGTTCCGATCCCAAGCGGGCGCTTTCCGAGCTCCGCCGCGCCGCAGCGCTCTAACACCGTCGTTCTATGAATCTCACCGACGAACAAACACGCGATATCGAGAAAAAAGCGGCCGCCATCCGCGAGACGATCATCGACTCTCTCGTCGCCGCGGGTTCGGGGCACACGGCGGGGCCCCTCGGTATGGCGGATATCTTCGCCGCCTTCTATTTCCATATCCTCAACCACAAGCCGCACGAGCCCTTGTGGGAAGAACGCGACCGCCTTTTTCTCTCGAACGGCCATATCTGCCCCGTGCGCTATGCCGCTATGGCGCACGCCGGATATTTTCCGGTCGAAGAATGCCTGACGCTCCGCAAATTCGGTTCGCGCCTGCAGGGCCATCCCGAGCGGACGATGCTGCCCGCCGTCGAGACGACCTCGGGCCCTTTGGGCTCGGGGCTCGGACAAGCGGCCGGCTATGCGTATGCCGCGCGGATGGACGGGCGGAAATTCCGCGTCTACTGCGCGATGTCCGACGGGGAACAGGATGCGGGCAACACCTGGGAGGCGGCGATGTTCGCCGGCAACAACAAGCTTTCGAACCTGACGGCCGTGATGGATCGCAACAATATCCAGATAAACGGTATGACCGAGAACGTTATGCCGCTTGAGCCCCTCTCCGATAAGTATCGCGCCTTCGGCTGGCACGTGCTCGAGGTGGACGGCCACAATATCGCGCAGTTCATCGACGCCGTCGACGAGGCGAAGGCCATCTATGAGAAGCCGACGATCATCATCGCGCACACTATTCCCGGCAAAGGCGTCCCCGAGATCGAGTTCGACTACCGCTGGCACGGCAAGCCGCCCTCCGCGGAAGAGGCGAAGAGGTTCATTCACGCGCTCCGGACCTTGAACGGCAAAGTAAAAAGCGAACACGAATAGCGGTATGCTGAACGACGAACACAAACTCGCCGCCGATATCTTCGGGAAGCCGTCCGAAGCGCCGACGCGCAACGGTTACGGCGAGGCGCTCCTCGAGCTCGGCGAAAAAGAGCCGAAGGTCGTCGTTCTCTGCGCGGACCTCGCGGAATCGACGCGCTCGCTCGCGTTCAAGGAAAAATATCCGGAACGGTACGTGGAGCTCGGCGTCGCGGAGCAAAATCTGGCGACGATCGCCGCCGGTATGGCCAACTACGGAAAGATACCGTTCATCGCGTCATACGCCGCTTTTTCTCCCGGCCGCAATAACGAGCAGATACGCACGACAGCCGCACTCAACGATGTTCCGGTCAAGGTGATGGGTATGCATGCGGGCGTTTCCGTGGGCCCCGACGGCGCGACTCATCAGGCGCTCGAAGATATCGCGCTGATGCGCGTCCTTCCCAATATGATCGTCCTGTCGCCGTGCGATGCAGAAGAGGCGCGCAAGGCCGTCCTCGCCGCCGCGGCGCATCCCGGGCCCGCCTACGTGCGCTTCGCCCGCGAAAAGACGCCCTGTATGACGACGAAGGAGACCCCGTTCAAGCTCGGGAAGGCCGAGACTCTTTGGCTCCCCGAGAAGGGAGAGAAGGCGGCGGTCGCTATTTTCGCGACAGGCCCCCTCGTGTACCAGGCGCTCGAGGCCGCGCGCGAGCTCGAGAAGAGCGGCGTACATACCACGGTTACGAACGTCCACACGATAAAACCGCTCGACCGCGAGGCGGTCTCGGCGCTCGCGCGCGAGGCCGGCGCCGCCGTCACGGTGGAGGAGCATCAGATCGCGGGCGGGCTCGGCGGCGCCGTCGCGGAACTCCTGGCGCAGACGAACCCGGTCCCTATGGAGTTCGTCGGCGTTCAGGACCGCTTCGGGCAATCGGGCGAACCCGCCGAACTTTTACACGAGTACGGAATGGATACGCCGGCCATCATCGCCGCCGTTCAGAAAGTTATCCCCAGAAAACCGTAAAAACGTTGCAAAATAACCCCTTTTCAAGGTCCGACCTTGTTTTCTGGGGATAACTTTTTGGCCGTTAGTTATTAGTTAGTTAGGGGAGCGGGGAGAGGCGATAATCGGCAGGAGCTTCTTTGAGGAATTTTTCCATCTGCTCGCGCGTCACGAGGCCCTTTTGCGCGCCGATCGCCTGCACGACCTCCATCGCGTTCACGGGGCCCCAAAGGAGCGCTTCGCGGAGCGGGAGCCCGAGCGCCAATGCTGCGGTGACGGATGAAGCGAAGGCGTCGCCGGCGCCGGTGCGCTCGTACGGCGGGCGCGGATCGGGATACATCGGAACGAACCAGCGCGAGCCGCCCTCTTCGAGCGCGTAGGCGCCCTTGCGGCCGTCGGTCAGCACGATGTTCTTCGGTCCCTTCGCGCGGAGCGCGTCCATAAGCCGCTTCACGTCGTCGGTTTCGATGCCGGTTATCTTCTGCGCCTCTTCTTTGTTGCAGAAAAAGAGATCCGCGCGCGCGTAGATGTCCCTGAGAGCCGCGGCGCCGAATTTCATCTGATAGGTGCCCGGCTGGAACGCAATTTTCGTTTCGGGCCAGGAAGCGAAGAGCTTCGCGAGTTCGGCGTGATACGGGAGGGAATTCTCTCCGAGCGACGAAAGATAGACCCAGGCGGGCGGCTCGCGCAGGACCGGCGCCTCGTAGTCGTACTGTTCGTGCTTGATGAGGATGGTGCGTTCGCTCTCGTACCACAGGACGTAGTGATAATTGGTGAGCTTGCCGTCCTGCCTGGCGATGAGCGACGTATCGACGCGGTCCTTCTCGAGCGCCGCGAGGCAGCGCGCGCCGTGATCGTCTCTCCCAAGGTACGTGCGCAGCGCCGTCGAAAGGCCGAGCCTTGAAGCGGCGACGGCGGCGTTCGCGGCGTTGCCGACCGCGGGGACCTCGACCGAAAACTCGAAAGGAACCTTGTCGCCGAAGCGGACGCAGAGCAGGCAGTTCTCGTCGTTCATATCGCAATTCACCCGGGCGTCCTTGAGGCGGATGAAGTTGTCGATAACGGTGTCGCCGATGGCCAGAAAATCCAATTTCATAACCCCCATAGTAGCACGGCGCGCGGGCCGCCCGGGCCGCTCGGGCGGATGGTATACTCAACCTACGATGAAGACGCTGCGCGAATATATCCTGGACGCGGATGCGGCGCATACGGCCCTGGGGCATTTCAATTTCTCGAATCTCGAGGCTTTGCACGCCATCGCCGCCGCGGGGCGCGCGCTTTCGCTCCCCGTCATCGCCGCCGTCTCCGAAGGCGAAGAGGATTTCGTCGGGACGAACGAAGCGGCCGCCCTCGTAAAATCGCTCCGCGAAGAATACGGACAGCCCCTTTTCCTCGATGCCGACCATCATTACAGTTTCGAACGCGTGAAGCGCGCGATCGACGCCGGGTTCGACGCGGTCATCGTCGACGGCGCGCAGCTCTCCTT
>JAKALC010000032.1 GCA_021813335.1 bacterium
TCAAGTGCTTCTTGCGCTCCTCGAACTCCTTCGCGTCGATCTCGCCTTTCGCGTAGCGCTCCTTGAGTATTTCGAGCGCCGTGCCGCCCCAGGCGCGCCAGCCGTGCCAGCGCGTTCGGCCGGTAATGACCCGCACGAGGAAGATGATAACCGCGACGATGACGATGATCCACAGGATCGGAAAGATGACGCTCGCCGGTCCGTAGCCGTAGCCCATCATCGGATAGCCGTATCCCCCGTAGAGGCCGTTGCCATACAAATTTCCCCACATCATATTGCGTATGAACAATTAGAGCTTGTAATCGTCTTCAGTATACACCTCCTGCCCCGCGCACAAGAGCTCACTGGCCGTTAAGCGCGGCGCGGGTTCCAGGCCCCACGTAGCCGAAGGTATCGAGCCCGTGCGCCGCTTGAAACTTCTTGACCGCCGCCTGCGTGAGCGCTCCGTAGTACCCCGTCACCGGACCTGCATAGAGGCCGAGCGATGCGAGCTTGTTCTGGAGGGCAGAAACCTCGGCCCCGCTCGAACCTAGGCCGAGGAATTTCGAGAAAACGTAGCCTGCGGCCGTCGATGCGGGCGCCGCGCTCAGGGAGGCAGCCGCAGGCGCCGCGGAGGAAGCGGGCAAGGCGTTGAGTACGGCGCGCGTCGAAGGTCCCACCGCGCCGACCGCATCGATGCTATGCGCGCGCTGAAAGGCCTTTACAGCGGCCTCGGTCTGCACCCCGAAATAGCCGGTCGGCGCCCCCGAGAAGAATCCTTGCTGTTTGAGGATCGCTTGAAGCTCGGTCACGTCGCTCCCCGAGGAGCCGACCGAGAGGTTCGAGAGGAACGCCGCAGCCGCGCTTGCCGGCACCGCCGCAGGAGCAGGAGCGGCCGCGGAAACCGTGCTTGTCGCGGCGGCCGGAGGACTGACGGTTATCAAAATGCTCGTATTCGCCGTCTGCCCCGTCGAATCCGTCGCGAAGAAGAGGAGCGTGTGCGGCCCCACATCGGCCGGGATCGGCGTCCAGGTGAAGACGCCCGACGACGGGATCGAGGCGGTGGCGACGGTCACGCTGTTCTCCGTATCGCGCACGGTATAGGCCGGATTCGTAAAGCCGGAAGACGCGAGAGCGATGGAAAGAGTCGTGCCGGCGGCGACCGTGGTACCGGGGGTCGTCGAAGCGACACTGAGGCTCGCGCTCGTGACGGTGAGCTGCTGCGTCGCATGCGCCGAGTCTCCGGCGGCGTCGGTCGCATATATGGTTATCGTATGGAGGCCGATATCGGAAGGGAGCGGCGTCCACGAAAAGAAGCCCGCCGAGTTGATGTTGCCGTTCGAGATCGTGCTGCCGCTGAAGGCATCGCCGACGCTGAAGACCGGGTTCGTGAAGCTCGTCGGCACGGTCGTGAAGGTGACCGCCTGCCGAGCGACGACCGCGGCTCCGGGCGAAAGCGCTTGTATCGCGACGCTGGGCGGCGGATTGACCGTGATCGCCTGGCTTGCGGTGGCGCTCTGTCCCGAGGCGTCCATCGCGGTCACGGTTATGGTATGAGCACCCACATCCTGCGCGAGCGGCGTCCAACTGACGCTGCCTGAACCCGTGACGATGGCGATGCCGATCGAGGAGTTCGCGAACGAGTCGCTGAGCGTTATGGTCGGATTCGTGAGGCCCGTCGTTACGGTCGAGAACGTGAGGGTCGAGCCCTGGTTGACCGACGTTCCCGGCACAAGCGACTGAATGGTCACGGTCGGCGTCGTCTGGGCATACGCGGGCGCCGCGGAGAGAAGAAGCGCGGCAAGCCCGATGGCCGAGAAGCGGAGAGCCGGTAGCGCGCGAGAGAAAGACATAGATGTTTATTAAACTATACGCGGCATCCCGCCTCTTCGGTGCACGCCTTCGAACTACTCGCTCGTCGCGCCGTCGAAGGACTCTTCGTCCGCCTCGGCATCGGCTTTGGTTTTGTGGACGACCCCGTGCCGGTGGTTGGGCGGCGCATAGAGCGTGTAGAGCTTCATCGGCTCCGAGGCGGACTCGTTGATGATATTGTGCCGAACCCCTGCGGGAATGATGGCGACCGAGCCATCGCCGAGCCGATGTTCCTCGCCGTTCAAGACCGCCCTCCCTTCGCCTCGCTCGACGCGGATGAACTGATCGAGCCCGTGGACCTCCTCGCCGATATCCTCCTGGGGCAAGAGGCTCATTACGACGAGCTGCAGGCGCTTGTCGGTATAGAGCACCTTGCGGAAATTGTCGTTCTCGAGCGACTCGCGCTCGATGTCGGCGACGTAGCCGTGCATATACGGCCATTGTAGCACCGAAGAGGCGCGGTCAAGCGGGCGCCCTGCGCAGCCGCGTGCTGCACAAGCCCGCGCTCCTGGGGTAAGATGAGGCGATGGAAAAGCCCTTCCGCGCCTTCCGGTCGCTTGTCGCGAGGACGCCCCTTCGCGCGGCGGCCGCGACGGGTGCGATAGGCCTCCTTATCGGGGCCGCCGCGGGAGCGGCCCTCGCGGGCGGGTCTCCGCCGGGAGCGGCGCCGCTGCGCCTCTCGCAGAGCGATAGCTCGCTCATCAATCCGCTTCTCATCTGCGACGTCAACGAGCAAAAGAACTTCAACGAGGACAAGTCGCTCGAGAGCGTGGTCAAAGGATTCGTGAATGGCAGGATCGCGGCGGGCCTTGCGACCGACATCTCTGTTTACGTCATCGACTATCGCACCGGCGCCTGGACGGGCGTCAACGAGAACGATCCCTACGACCCGGCGAGCTTGCTCAAGGTGCCGCTTCTCATCGCCTACTATCAAATGGCGGAGAAGGATCCAGCCGTTCTCTCCCGCACGCTCTCTTTCAGCGGCAGCGACCAGAACGCCGGCGAGTATTTCCGCTCAACGAACGACATCCGAGCGGGACAGCCCTATACCGCGGACGAGCTTTTGCAGAGTATGATAGCGAACTCCGACAATACGGCGGCGGCGCTCCTGCAGCAGAGCGCCGACCAAAACTCCCTTTCGGAGGTATTCACCGATCTCGGCCTGCCGGTGCCGGGACAGACGTCGGGCCCCGATTACATTTCCGCCAAACGGTACGCCTATTTCTTCCGCGTCCTCTACAATGCGACCTACCTCGACCGCGCCTATTCGGAAAAGGCGCTCGAGCTTCTCTCGCAGCCTGATTTTCCGCAGGGCATCCGCGGCGGGCTGCCCGCGGGGACGGTCGCCGCGCAGAAGTTCGGCGAGCGGACCCTTGCGAATGCCGACGGTTCCGTCGTAGACCGCCAGCTTCACGACTGCGGCATCGTCTACAAGCCCGGATCGCCGTACCTCATCTGCATAATGTCGCGCAGCGCGAGCGCGAACTTCGATACGCTCGCGAAGAATATCCGCGACCTGAGCGCGCTCGTTTATCAGACCATCCGCTGACCGCAGGGGTTAGCGCTCCAGGAGCTCTTCGAACGCCTCGGGCTGGAAGCCGACCACGATAGCGCCATTGATGTCGATGACCGGCACGCCCATCTGGCCGCTCTTCCGGACCATTTCGACCGCACGCTCGCGGCTCTTCGAAACATCCACGTCTTCGAAGGCGACGCCGGTCTGGCGGAAATATTCCTTGGTGTAATTGCAGTACGGGCACGTCGGGGTCGAGTAGACGATAACCGTATTTTCCTTCTTTGCTTCGTTCTTTTTCGTGTTCATAAGATTTTGCGATGAGCTCATAATATTACCGGTACTTGCAGATGAACCTCTTGAGATCGGCGGCGAATCCCGTCTTCGAGAGGGTGTAGCAGATGTTCTTGCCGTCCCGCGCCGACTCGAGTATCCCCCCCTTCGCGAGCGCCTGGAGGTGGTGCGAGGCCGTGGCGACGCTTACATCGAGCGACGCCGCAATGTCGGACACGCACGCCTTCCTCGCGCCGAAGAGGTGGCAGAGGATCCTGAGCCGGTTCGGATCGCCCGCGGTCTGGAGCCGCTTCGACAGGCGCTCGAGGGAGGCGGGGCGGGTTGTTCGCGAAGACTTAGCCATACATTCAAACCTACATTTGAATGTTATACCGCGGCGCGCGCCCTGTCAACCGCTTCCGCTCTGATATAAAAATAAAAAGAGGGCGGCGAGCCGCCCCCCTGGTGGAAAAATGAGGAAAACAGAGAACGTACTACGCCGCCTGGCGAAGCGGCCTCGACGTCGGGCGCCATGTGTCTGCGCCGACATCCTTGTCGCAGTAGCCGCCGACGCAGAGGCCCGCCCTGCCGCGGAGGCTCTCGCCGAAATGCCTCGCGTGAAGCGCCTTCATGCGCTTGAAGTCGGCCTGGTGTTTCGCTTCCGCTTCGGCGCTCTCCCAGCCCGCGTACGGGTTGTGGTGGAGCAGGCGCCCGAATATCACCTGGCAATCCTCGGCGTATTTCGCCGTATCGAGGATGTGTACGTGCCAGACCTGATCGACATCGCGCGTCGGAGGCAGGGGCACATCCGGGTAGACGGCAACGAGCCACAGCCAACGGCGATATTGTTCGACGGCCCGTTCGGCCCGCTTGAGCGGCCAGCCCAAGCCACGGGTCGGATGGCACAACTTCGCGGTGATCGGCCCGAGGTCGAACAGTTCCATGACGCTTCCCCCGTAGGGGAACGGGAACGCGGCGGGAATCGCCGCGACGGCGCTTCGTTTCTTCATGGTCCCACTCCTTCTGGAAAAACAGCGGTTGGTCAAACGTACCCTCCCCCGGACCAATGCTGGCTTGATTTCATCTTTTTGTCAATCCGACCGGCCGACGCGGTGTCAGCGCAGGATGAGCGTGCGGCGTATGGCGTCGAATTGCGCGAGAAGCGCCGCCCGGTCGAACTCGCGCGCCGCGCCTTCGGGATAGTTCTCTATGGCGCCGGAGTGGATGTAGTAGCGCACCGCCAGGCACGGATTGGTGCCCGGGAGCGCGTAGACGATCTCCTCGTAGCGGTTGCCGGCCGCCGCGCCGGTCGACGAGGCGACCGAGTAGTCCGTGCCGTTATCGGCTGCGGCGCGAGCCTCTACTTTTTGGAATAAGAACGGCGCGGCGGAGCACGTCTGTATCCGCGGGATCTCCTCGACGCTCACGTAGGTGTCTGAAGCGAGGTTCGTCCCTGCGGCGACGGCCGCAGGGATGGTGAATTTGACGCCCGCGATGTCTTCGCCGGGGCCGAGCAGCTGGTAGCGGTAGGACTCGTCGACGGCGTACCCGGCAGGGTAGCGCAGCGAGAATCCGCGGCTCCCGCTCTCATACGCATTCGGCAGGCCGCCCGGGTCGGAAGCGACCGCGATGCAGCCGATGTAGCTTTTTTCGGCATTGTTCTCAAGCACGAGCGCTCCCTCGCCCTTGCTCCAAAAGACGAACGATTCGCCACCCGGCTTCAAGGGGTCGCCGTCCGAGTAGCGCGCGCCGTCGGCGGAGATGGTCTGCATCAGGGTCATCGTCCGCCCGTCGGAGAGCGCGATGTGCACGAAGCCCGTGGGCTTCGGCGGCTCGCCCGGCACGGCCTTCGGCGTCGTCGTACCCGCGTAAAATTCGGCCGCGATCGTCTTTCCGCCATCGCACTGGTAATCGGCTTTCGCCAAGAGCTTCGGTCCCGCTGTCGTATGCGCGCGCCATATCAGAACGCCGCACGCCGCAAGCAGTAGCAGTACGATTATGACGTTTCGCTTCTTCATAGAGATTTTTCCGCGGGGCACATAAGGGTGAGGCCGCTCGCCGCGTCATATGCGCGGCGTATCTCTCCCGGGAACGATTCGAGATGGAGCTCCCCCGCCCCCGAGACGACGAGTTCGAAGATATGCCCGCCCAGGGTGCTCAAATCTCTCCGGCCGAAGACGCCGTGGATATGGGCCACGAGTTCATTCTTTTCCTTCACGCCGATATTGCCGACAAGCGAGAGGATCTCGATGTCTTCCGTAATGGTCTTCTTCTCGTATTCCTTCGTCGCGAGATTGTAGTACGCGAGCGTGGCGCGGGACGCGGCGCCGAGGCCGGTGAGATGCGCCGCCCGTATATTCTCTCCCTTCGCGAACGCGAGGAGTCCGGCGACGACTTCCTCGCCCCGTTCGAAGTTGAGGGTATACGTCGTGCCGCTTGTGTGAATGATGTTCATGATGAACGGAGACTCTATCAGATTATCATCTTGAGGCTCGCGGAATAAAGGACCTAGTCCATTTGTCTATGAGACTCGTCCTGCGAGACTAGATCTTTATTTCTCGTAGAGCCGGAAATAGGGCAGTTTATCCATACCTACATATGTAAACATTTCGTAATTCGCTCGGCGAGCGGACGATGAAAGTTTGTAATTTGAAAGATTCTTTTTTGGGACAAAAGGATAAAATCTGATTTCTTGTTTTCGCTTCCCGCCCTCCTCCCATTTAAAATTTAAAAACAACGGGGGCGTAATAAAACCCGATTTTAAAACTTTGCTCATGATCTGCCACCCCGCACCAAACACTACTGACTTTGGTTTACTTTGATTTGTTTTTACTTGTGCTCGGAAAGAGCAACCCGTGCACTGCACATCATAGAGAGGGTAATTCGTTGGTAATCTCATGAGGGCCTTACCGCAATTTGGGCAAGGTACCAGCCGGACTGTCTCTAATTCACCCGAGGTCCCCGATTCTTTATTGCTCATTTCCTTTATTGTGTCGATTTATTCGGATTCGGATAATCCCATTTCGAGCGCGAGAACCTATCATGAGTTGGCTGCGGGACTTGGACTCGAACCAAGATATGTAAACATATTGTCGTCGCTCGTTCGGAAAAGGAAACTGGCTTCCTTTTCTCTCGCTCTGCTAGACAATAAACAGCTCCAGAGGCTCCTATTGCCTGTTTCTGCCTAGTGCTGCGGGACTTGGACTCGAACCAAGATAAACAGCTCCAGAGGCTGCTGTCCTACCATTAGACGATCCCGCAGAACTAGGCACAAACAACGGCAATTTTCAAAGAAAACGGATGAAAAACAAAGCAGTTTGTTTTTCATTCCCACATTAGACGATCTCGCAATACGACATCTGTCGTAGACAAAAACTACACTAAAAAAGCCATTCTTTCAACGTCAGCTAACCCACCCGTTCTATATCGGCCACGACCGCGCAATGATCGCTGACACCGCACACAAGCTTCACGTCGCGCGCACGATACGCGGGCGTCGTGAAGAGGCCGTCGATCATCCTTGTCTTGAGTTCGGCCGCCTTCTCCTTCCCCGCGCGGTGCCGCTCGAGATCGAGCGAGGTCTCGTACTCGGCGGGGATATTG
>JAKALC010000033.1 GCA_021813335.1 bacterium
CATTCGGCAGGGGTCGGTCCTCGTGACGGGCGCCACGACCGGGTTCCCTATGTGGGCCGCCATCGGTGCCAAGGAACTCGACGGTTTCTCACTCGGCTTCTCTCCCGCCGCATCAGAAAAAGAACACGTCGAGATCTACAACCTCCCCGTCGATTTTATGGATGTCATCGTCTACACCGGCTTCGGCTTCCCGGGCCGCGACCTTATCCTCACGCGCTCCGCTGACGCCGTGCTCTTCGGCTGCGGGCGCATCGGCACCATCCACGAATTCACGATCGCGTTCGAAGAAGAAAAGCCGATCGGCATCCTCGAGGCGCAGTGGGACACCGACAAGGTCATCAAGGTGATCCTCGAGAACGCGCACCGGGGCGGGGAAGACCGCATCATCTTCGACACCGATCCCAAGGCGCTCGTCGAGCGCGTCATCGAGAAGGTCGAGAAGGACCGCGTCCACCGCGCGCAGATGTATCTCGAGCCGGGCAAGCCGAAGCCGGGCGATATCGATACGACAACCTGGACAGGATAACGAAAACCCCCGCCGTACGGCGGGGGTTTTCGTTAGGAGATCTTTTTCGCGATACGCGCGAAGGTCTCGGGATGATTTTCTGCGAGATGAGAAAGCATCTTGCGGTTGACGGCGATACCTTTCTTTTTGAGGGCGCCGATGAATTTGCTGTACGAGAGCTTCTCGTTCACGCCGTCGAGACCGGCGTTGATGCGGACGTTCCAGAGCTTGCGGAAGTCGTTCTTCTTGTCGCGGCGATGAGCGAAGGCGTACTTGCCGGCGTGTACGATGGCCTCGTATGCCGCGCGCTCCTTCTTGGAGCGGGCGAAGCGATAGCCCTTCGTGCGTTTCAGAACATTCCTGCGGGTTTTCGCGGACCCAACACCGCCTTTTACACGTGCCATAACAGTATGACTAGCAACTAATGGTTATACCCGGCTCTTGGCCGCGGTCGCAATAAAGCGCTGATGAACTTTCGCGGACAGGGAAAGAACCTGCGTGCGGCGGCGCTTCAGCTGCCCCGCGCGGTTCTCTTTCGCGTTGAAATGATTCTGTCCGGGCTTGCGCGCGACGATCTTGCCGTTGCGCGTAATTTTGAGCCGTTTGGTGAATGATTTGTTCGTTTTCATACGAGTGTCCTACTTCTGTTTTCCCGCGCTCTCGAGGACCGTCGTGAGCCCTTTGGGGCTTTTCGCTATCGGGTCCGCGAGCTTGTATTCTGCGGGGATGAGCTTCAAGAACCGTTCCAGCCGTTCCTTGAGGAACGCGAACTCCATATACTTGTAGCGGCCCCACAGGAACAGATCGACTTTGACCCGATGACCTTCACCGAGCCACTGCGCGGCCTTTTTGGCCTTCAGCGCGAGATCGTGGTCGCCAGTCCCTATCTTGACCTGGACGCTCTTGGTCTCGGTCGAGTGGGATTTCGCCTTCATTTCACGCCGTTTTTTCTGCTCCGTGTAATGGAATTTACCATAATCCATTATTTTTGCAACTGGCGGGACAGCATTCGGCGATATCTCGATAAGGTCGAGTCCAGCGTCCTGGGCGCGTCCGAGGGCCTCGGAAAGGGAGAGAACCCCGATATTTTCTCCTTCGGGGCCGATGACACGCACCTCGGAAGCGCGTATCTGATGGTTGATGCGTACCGTATCCAACGTGCCCTCAAGGATACCGCGGAAGGAGCCGGCGCGCAACGCGCCCGCCCGCTGCCTTACGAGCGCACCGAGTACCAGACGTTAGGACGCTCGAGTCCCAGAGCCCACGCGGAGAACCCGTACATCCTATACTTTTTTATAAGCGCCAGCTTGTACGCGATGCTGTCCGAATTTTCATACCACAGCGTGTAGTTTTGCCCCTTCTTCCAGTACTCGAGGTAGGGGACGTGATGCTTGACGCTCCAGCGCACGAAGGGGCGGCGCGTATTGAACACGTGCTGGATGCCGGCATTCCCTCCCGCCTCGATGCGCTCGCCGGTCGTGTCGTTCCAGAGCCAGTAGTAGAGCGGGATGCCGAACGATATCTTTTCGGCGGGTATTTTCTTCAGGCTGAACTCAAGAACGCTCTTGTACCACGCCCATTCCGCCGGCGGACCGGCCGAAAGAGGATCGTCGTAGGACATAACGCTCACGAAATCGGCGCTTGTCCCCAGGGCCGCATAGTCGTACACGCCGACCCCGTTCTGCCAGAGGTTGTTGGTGTAGTCCGCCGGGTTCTCCGAGTGCTGCGCGAAGACGGCGACGCTCAGCGTAAGTCCTCTCGCGTGGAGCGCTTCCGCCGTCTTCGCGACGAACGCCGAGAACGCGGCGCGATACGACGCATCCATCTGCTCGAAGTCGATCTGCCAGCCCCAGTAGCCGTTCCTCTGCGCTTCCGCGATGAGCGCCGCTATGGCGGCGTCCTGCTTACCCGGGTCGCTAAGAAGCGCTTGATAGGCGCCGCGGGAGAACCCGTCGTTCGTAACGAGCGGCATCACCCGAACGCCGTTCTTCTGTGCCGCGGCGAGAAGGGCGGGGTCGACCGATCCCACGAGCTCGCCCGTATCGTAAAGGCCGTAGGTCTGCGGCGCGAAAATATCGATCGATTTTATATGCTCGAGGAACGATTTCTTCGCGAGGTGCCCGCCCTGGTAGTAGAAAAGCCGCATCATACGGTACGGCGCCGGGCGCTCCGTCTTCGTCGGCGAGGGGGCGGCAGCGCTCGCGTGGGGAAGGAGCGCGCCGTACGCGGAAAGCGCGAGGACGGCGGCAGCGAGGGCGGCGGAGAGCCGGAGAACTATGCGCGTTCGTGTCCGCATAGGGTGTAGTATAGCCCGCCTGAGGGGCGGCGGCGCGCGATATAATGCGGATATGAAGGAATTTTTGGTTCCGCCGCGGCGCGAATACGGCCTTATCTCCCTCGTCGCGGTGTTCCTCCTGGCAGAGATCTCTTTCCCCTCGCTCCGGCTGGCGCTTCTCGCTGTCTCGGCGCTCGGCTCCGTCCCGACGTTCTGGAGGGCGGTCGAAGCGGCCGCGCAGCGGAAGATAAGCATTGACACGTTCAACGCCTTCGCGCTCGCGGCCTCGTTCATAAGCGGTGAAGTGCGCTCATCGGCATTCATCGTGCTGATGCTTTCCTCGGCCTCGCTTCTCGACTGGTACACGCAGTCGCGCTCCTCGCGAGCCATCGAGGAGATCTTGAAATTGAAGCCCCTCAAGGCGTCGCTCGAGCGCGGGGGAGAGGTCGTCGACGTTCCCGTGGGCGAGGTCTCCGCGGGCGACATCGTCGTCGTTCGCGCCGGAGCGCGCGTGCCGGTCGACGGCATCGTCGTGTTCGGGAACGCCTACGTGAACGAAGCATCGGTCTCCGGCGAATCGAAGCCCGTCGAAAAGGGCGTCGGAGCTGCCGTCGTGAGCGGGACTTTGAACGAATCGGGCGTCATCAAGGTCCGCGCGACGCGCGTCGGCAAAGATTCGACCGTCGAGCGTATGGCCGCTCTCGTCGCCGAGGCCGTGAAGCATAAGTCGCGCACCGAGAAGCTGGCGGACCGGTTCGCGCAGATCTTCCTGCCGCTCGTCCTTCTCGTCGGCATCGGCACGTACCTCGTTACCCGGAGCCTTCCTATGGTCGCAGCGCTCTTCCTCGTCGCCTGCGCGGACGATATGGCGGTCGCGATACCGCTCGCCGCGACGGCGGCCATCGGACAGGCGGCGAAGCGGGGCGTCATCATCAAGGGAAGCGAATGGCTTGAGGCTGTCGGGAAGATCCAGGTCCTCATTCTCGATAAAACGGGGACGCTCACCTACGGAAGGCCGGCCGTTGCCGCGGCGTCGCTTGAGGAAGGGTTCGATGCGGCGACTTTCTGGCGGCTTGTCGGTTCGGCTGAAAAATTCTCCGAGCATCCGGCCGGCCGCGCCGTTCTCGGGGAAGCACAACGCCTCGCGGGAAGCCTTCCCGATCCGGAAACGTTCGATGTACGCAAAGGAATGGGGGTCATAGCTCGCTCCGAGGGCCGCAGCGTCGCGGTCGGCAACGAAGAACTCGCGCGCTCCGAGGGTCTTCCGTTCGATGCGCGCCTGGAAGAGCGGCTCGAAAGCGAGCGGCGGCGCTACGCCGCGACGACGTTCCTCGTGTATATCGACCGGGCGTTCGCGGGGATGGTGACGGTCGCGGATACGCCGCGCCCCGAGGCGCGGGAAAGCCTGCGCCGGCTGCGATCCATCGGTCTCGCGCGGGTGATGATGTTTACGGGAGACAATCAGAGCGTCGCAGCCAGCGTCGCGGAGCGCCTCGGCATCGAGGACGTTCTCGCGTCGATGACGCCGGAGCGGAAGCTCCGCGAGCTCGAAGAGCTCACGAAAAAATATTCGGTCGGTATGGTGGGCGACGGCATCAATGACGCCCCGGCCTTGTCGCGGGCCAATATCGGCATCGCGATGGGCGAGGGAGGCACCGCGGTCGCGGTCGAGGCGGCCGACATCGTCGTCTTGACCGACGATCTCGCGCGCATTCCCGAGATGATAGAGCTCGGCCGCAGGACGTCATCCGTCATCCGCGGCGATATGGTTATCTGGTTCCTCACCAATCTCGCGGGCTTCGCGCTCGTCTTCGCCGGCATCGCCGGCCCCGCGCTTGCCGCGTTCTACAACTTCGCGACCGACTTCCTGCCGCTCTTCAACTCGGCGCGCCTGTTCCGTTCGCAGGCTTCGTGACGATCCCGGGGCCCGTGTCTGCGCCCGCGGATCTCATCGCCAGTCCCTACGTTTAAAAAAGACGGCCATCTTTTTTAAAAGTAGGGGGAGGGAGGGGGTGAAACCCCTAGGCGATCGCCCAGAAAAAGCCGAGCGCGACGGCGCCCATAAGGGCCGCGATGGCCCAGCCCAGAATATTAGAGATCCTCGAATTCACGTGTTCGCCCATAATCTTCTTGTTGTTCCCGATGAGGAGGATGATGACGATGAGGGGAGGAGCGAGGACGCCGTTGAGCATCGCGGCCCAGTAGAGCATAGTCATCGGGGCGATGCCGGCGAAGCTGACGCCGAGGCCGAGGAGCGTCGCAAGCGCGATGACGCCGTAGAAGCCGCGCGCCTGTCCGAAGCGCTTGCCCAGGCCTTCGCGCCAGCCGAAGGCTTCGGCGACGGCGTACGCCGCGGATCCCGCAAGCACCGGCACGGCGAGGAGCCCGGTTCCCACGATGCCGAGCGCGAAGAGAAGGAATGCGAAGTCGCCCGCAAGCGGCCGGAGCGCCGATGCCGCGTCGGCGGCCGTCGCGACACTCGCGACCCCGGCCGCCCCCAGGGTCGAGGCGACCGTCACGATGATGAAAAAAGTTATGAGGTTCGAGAAGAGCATACCGAGCGAGGTGTCGATGCGCAGCTCCTCGAGATCCGTCGGCTTGATCTTCGGAGTGCCTTTTCCCATACCGCGCAGCTCGTGCCGGACGATCTCCTCCTCGACCTCCTCGTCCGCCTGCCAGAAGAAAAGATACGGCGAGATGGTCGTGCCGAGGAACGCGGCGATGTTGAGGATATAGTCCCGGCTCAGGACGATGTGCGGCACGAAGGTCGCGTGTGCAATGAGGCGCCAGTCCTGGTGGACGATGAACGCGGTCGCGACGTAGGCAAGAAGCGAAAGCGTAAGATACTTGAGGAACCGCGCATAGGCGGGGTAGGGGACGAAGATCTCGAGCAGAAGCGTCAGCGCGGCGATCGCGAAGAGAAGCGTCGGGAACGGCACGGGCAGAAGCAGTCCGAGGGAGGCCGCCATAGCGCCGAGATCTGCGCCGATATTGATGATATTCGCGATGAGAAGGATGGACACCGCGGCCGCGAGCGTCTTCCTCGAGTAATATTTTTTAATGACTCCCGAAAGCCCCTTGCCGGTGACGATGCCGATGCGGCCGCACATCTCCTGGACGGCGGTCATAAACGGGTAGGAAAAAAGCGCTACCCATAGCTGCGAGTAGCCGAAGAGGACGCCGGTCTGCGAGTAGGTCGCGATGCCCGACGGGTCGTCGTCCGCGGCGCCGGTGATGAAGCCGGGGCCCACGGCGCGCACGATCCTCGTTATGAGCGATCTTTTCTCCACGCTCTACAGTATAGGGTACGAATCCGAGGCCGAGGAAAGGTCGGGCAAAGAAAACCCCCGACCATGGTCGGGGGCTGCAGCGTTTTTCGCCGGATGCCGTTCATTCCTTCGCGGGCGCATTCATCCGAACGCGTTCGCCGCAGCTCGGGAAGAGCGTGCATCCGCTGCGGTGCCGGAAGTCGAAGGAGTCGAGCGCCGGGACGCCGCTCCCGTCGTGCGGGATGAAGAACACCGGCGTATGCTCGCCGCCTCGGCACGACGAGCCGGCGGCGCCGAACTGGTACTCCTCGAGGGCTTCGGGGAAGTAGATGAGTCGGAACGCGAGCTCGACCGCGGTGAGCGGAGAACGCCGGTTCCTCAGGAGCTTCGTCGTATGCTCCTGCGCGCTTTCGCTCATATTTTCGTGGCGGTTGAACGCGTCCCGGTAATCCGTGAGGAAATACCCGCCATCGCCGCCCGCAGTCGATACCGGATGATCGACCTGCTCGATGCGGCACGCGCCCGCTGCGCGGCCGTAGCTTACGCCGACGTACCTTACGAGCTCAGCGATGCCGAGATGCGAGGCCTTGCCGGGGACGAACACAAAGGGCGCGTTGAGAGGAATACGTTCCTCGGCCGCGGCTAGCTCCTCGATAGTGCACAGGCCGAGCCGTCTCAATGTCTCCGCCTGGTGGCCGAAGAGTTCGGCCGCGGAAGGCGGATAGGCGCGCTCGAAAGCGATCTTCTTGGTGGCGGGGTGCAGCAGTGTGGCGAACATCTGACCGTCTCCTTCTTGGCTTTTTGGTTGGTACTGCAGGGGAAATGGACGGCATCCGAGGAAGTTCTCTCCTCGAGCGCAGCCCGGTACATCTTGAAAGAGCGTGCCCCCGCACTCTTCGTTTGTCAATGTGTACGGCCTGCTCGATGCGCCGAGGGAGCCCGTCATTCAGTGATGGGGCTCCCTCGGCTTACGCCAGATGCTTCATAGCGCCGATCGTATTGGCTGGTATGCCTTTTGAACTTTGCATACGCACAGGAGGTGGCCGCGCGCTTCAAGAGCCTGGTACACTGGGGATATGTCGAAGAAGCGCGTGCGGAAGCACCTCATTCCGTCGCAGGGGATGTGGCGCGCGACCCGCCTCTCGGGCAAGGTGACCAACCCCGGCATCAA
>JAKALC010000034.1 GCA_021813335.1 bacterium
ACTGATAGGGCTCATCTTCGTGCTCGGCATCGAGATACGCTTCACATCGCTCCTTCTCCTCTTCTGGCTTTCGCTGTCGCTCTGGTACTTCGGCGAGGTCGTCTGGCCGCACCTCATCCTCATCGGCATACCCGTCGCCTTCATCTTCTACGGCTACGACCGCTACTCGCTCGAAGGATATTTCTTCAAGAGAGGCGGGCGTGAACCCGTCCTGTAGCTTAGCGCTCGCCCTGCTCGAGCTTCTCGCGCATAGCCGCGGTGTCGGCCGCGATATCGGCGAGCGTCTCTTGTTCCGAGCGGACTTCGGCTTCCATTTTTTCGAACAGTTTTTCTTCCTTTCGACGGCCGGAGAGGAAGACTTCTTCGTGAATAAAGAACGAGACGAGAAGCCCGGTCAAGAGGAGGATGACGGCGCCGACGACGATGGAGCCGGGGCCGAAGAGCACCGGGACAAGCCCCGCCGTCTCCCACACTCCCTTCCACAAGAGGATGATGCCGACCGCCCCGATGAACGCGTAGACAATGGGGCGCCGGCTCAGCGCGATCCTCACCGAGTCTTCCAGCTTGTCGAAAAATCGGACGATATCCTTGAGCATACGTAGTGAGATCCTGCCGCTATTGTACTACTTCTTTCCGCTTGCCGGACGAGGCACCTGCGGCAGTTGCGCTCCGGCCCCGGCAAGAGTAGTCTCTCCGGAGCAGTACCCCCCACCCAACGGAAAGCGAGGAGGAAAAGGATGGAACTGTCAAAAGCGGTGTTCGCCGTTTGGCTTATCGGTCTCGGCTTTTTCAACACCCCGGCCGAAGCCCGGGCCCGCGTCTTCGTGGAAGTCTCCCTATCGGCGCAGACGATGCATATCTCCGTCGACGGGCAGGAGGCCTACGTATGGCCCGTCTCGACGGGGCGCCGCGGCCATCGGACCCCGGCGGGAACCTACCATCCGTACTGGCTCGATCAGCATCACCGATCGAAGCTCTATCACGATGTTCCGATGCCGTACTCCGTCTTCTTCAACGGCGACATCGCGATACACGGCACGAACGAGGTCTCGCGGCTCGGCCATCCCGCCTCGCACGGATGCGTCCGGCTCGCCACGAAGAACGCCGCCACACTGTTCAAGCTCGTGCGGAAATACGGGATGAAAGAAACCGATATCGTCGTTACGAACTGAACACGATATCCGCACTTCGCGCGACGGCAAGCCGGCCCGCTCACGGGGCCGGCTTTTTCTTTTTCGTAGGGAGAGGATTCCGAGGGAAACAGGGGATAGCGACTTTTTTCTCCGAGCCTTGAGCCAAGGGTATTGCAAATACGTTGAGACCTTGCCCCGTGAATATTGACATAAATGTAATATCTGATATTATCTTCCCAGACATCGCCTCTTTAAGTTTAAGGAGAAGGTCAAATGGCCCGATCGTTCGAAGTAAGCTCTCCCGACAAGAAAGTTGGGGATGCTATCCCCTTCTTTGAAGCCGAGAACATTGCGTCGTTCAACACCCAATCGAGCTTTGCTGATTTGGCACTCGGCAAAGAGCCGCTATACCGAAACGGCATCTTGGGTCTTCTGGGGCTTCGCAAAGCAAGACCTTATGTGGGGCGGCTCGAGATTTTCCGTTATGACGACGGCGGCAGGATTATCGACCACGGCGACGGCATATGGACCCTCCGGGTATATGGCAGAAGATATCTCGGCCCGATGAGGCGTGTTGCTGACAACCTCAGTAGAAGGTTCGATGTGGATATAAGGATAATTTCCTACGACGAAGAGCGTCAGGAAATATTTAACTGGGCTGGATAACAAACAGCAACAGCACCCCCACGACTAAAACGATTGTCGTGGGGAGTTTTTCTATAAATTTCCATTGGAAGAATGTGCACATCCGATAAGCAGGCGGTGGAGAGGGCGTCAGCCGCCGTAGGTGATCGAGAAGTCGCCGAAGCGGTCCGAGGGCTCGCGCCACTCGCTCTCTACCCGCTCGACGTGGGAGAGCATCGAGCCCCGCCGGAGCGCCGCGAGGAGTTTCTCAAGCGGCGCCCGCTCCCCCTGCGCCGCGACCTCGACGGACCCGTCCTCAAGATTCCTTACGAAGCCCGTAAGGCCGAGCCGGCGCGCGGTGCGGCGGGTGAAGTCGCGGAACAAGACCATTTGGACCCGGCCGAAGACGCGCGCGCGAAGCTCTTCCATATCCACCGTATGGTACCACCCCGAGGTACTTTCGGGCATACAATTGAACTATGGCGCAACGCGTTCTCGTGGTCGGCGGCTCGGAAGAGTATGTCGGTGCCGTGTATCTCGCGGCGATCGCGGCGCTTCGCTCCGGCGCGGAGTCGGTCGTCGTGATGGCGCCCGAGAAGGTCGCGTGGGCGCTCAATGCGCTCTCGCCCGATCTTATGACGCGCAAGCTGCCGGGCGGCTGCCTCTCGAGCGCGCACCGCGGGGAGATAGATCACTATCTCGAGACCGCCGATGTTCTTCTTCTCGGCAATGGCGCCGGCGTCCGCGACGAAACGGCCTCCCTTATGCGTTCGCTTATGGCTCTGCCCATCGCGAAGGTCGCGGACGCCGACGCGCTCAAGGTTCTTCGCGACAATGACATACAAAACGCGATCCTCACGCCGAACGAGGGCGAGTGGGCGTTTCTCTGCGAACGCAACGACATCGCGGCGCTTCTCGCGCGCGGGAACGTCATCGTGAAGAAGGGCGACGAGGCCGAAATTCTCTCCGGCAAAGAGCGCCGTCCCCTCCCCGAAGCCAATCCGGGCCTCGCGAAAGCCGGTATGGGCGATGTTCTCGCCGGACTCTGCGCCGGGTTCCTCGCGCAAGGCCTGACGCTCCTTGAGGCGGCTGAGCGCGCGGTCGAGATCGGCAGCCAAGCCGCCCGCGCCCTTACCGAACAAGCGGGTGGTTACTACTTCCTCGCGAGCGAACTCGCGCGCGAAGTCGAAAATTCCAGGGCGCGCGGGCTCAAATGAGCGTAAAGGCGACCGCCGAGCAGATGATCAGAAATTGAGATCGCGCAGCAGAATGGCGTCGATCTCCGAGAGATTCGTCTGGCGTATCGAACCGTAGAAGCGCACCGTGTCCCCCGCCATAAACCGCAAGAGGCCGACCGCGCCCCGCGCCCGGTTGACGACGCCCGCCCCGGCTGAAAGGTACACCGTGTAGTCGGTTCCGTTCACGCTGGCGACGATCGAGGTCGGCAGCGTCGTCCCGGCGACGCTCTTGAGCGTGCCCTGGAAGTTGCGCGGGGTGAAGAGCGCCTTGGTCTGATAGACCGAGACCGAGGAAGCCGTGAGCGTGTTCGAGGTGTAATCGTACGCCCCGGAGGCGGCGAGTATCCAGTCGCCGACCGCGAGGTCGCCCGTGCCGATCGTGCGCAGGCCCTTTTGTATCGTCGTCGTCGAAGTAAGGACGACGGCCGTGTTCCCGAAGGTCTTGTTGGCAAGGACGAACGAGGGTACCGCGAGGTTGATGCTCGTGATGCTGCCCGCAAGACTCTTCGACTCGACCTGGAGCGACGAGTCGTGGATATTCGTCGCGTTGACGACAAGAGCGCCGTCGCTCGGCGAGAGCGTGCCGGTAACGCTGAGGGTATCCCCTTCCTGGATGTCGGCGCTCGTGGCGACTTCGCCGTGGTCCTTGGTGACGACGGTCGTGTCGTGCGCGAGGACCGTGACGCGGATAAAGGCGCCGTTCCACGTAATGCGACAAAAAAGGTTCGAGGCGCCGCCTTTCTGCATCACGTATACGTTCGAGGCCGTGAACGAGCCGTCGGGAGCGATATGGATCTCGGACGGTATGTCGGCATAGGCCGGCGCCGCGAGCAGGAAGAGCGCGGCGGCCAGAGCGGCGGAACAATGTCGTGCGATGGCTGACGTCATTAGTGTTGCATTATTTTTGAGCGCGCCCCGGGAGCGACCCCGCGCGGCGTATCCGACATAGTACCACGCGGCCCTTCTTCTCGCCGCTCGCGGCGCCGCGTTATGAAAATTGACTATATATAGAGAGTATGGTATAGTTGTTCGAGACCCGCCGCGGCGCGGCGCCTGAAAGGAGTTTCGGAGTGCGGAAATCCACCCCTGAAATACGGGAAGGCCTTCTCGAAGTCGTACGCTTCTGTCTCGTCGGCGCGGCAAGCGCCGCCGTCGACGCGGCGACCCTGTACGCGCTGACCGAGTACGCCGGCATCTTTTATCTCACGTCATCGATCGCGGCCTTCGTCGCGTCGTACGCCGTGAGTTTCTGGTTCCAGAAACGCTGGACTTTTCGAAGCCGCGGGATGAAGAATGTCGGACGGCAGCTTTGCTGGCACCTTTCGCTCCAACTCTTCAATCTGGCTCTCAATACGGCGTTTTTGGCGCTTCTCGTGGAAGTCCTGCACCTGTGGTATATCGCGGCGCAGCTCATCACGAACGTGCCGATCGCCGCGTGGACCTTCATCGCGACGCGGTGGATATTCACCCGTCTGTCCCCGGACGGATCGCTTCCTTGAAGCGATCCGTCCGGGGATTTTCTTTTTCTTTTCTTTTTCAAAGAGCGGCGGGCCGCCGCGTCTTACCCCGTTTCGTCCCGCCTTGTTCGGACGGCGCCGAGCGGTATACTGCCGGCAGACCGCATACCACATAGACACGGAGGAGGAGCTATGGTCTCGAGTTCGTTTCTTCGGCAACTGTTCGTCGTGCTCGTATATGTGAGCAGCCCGGTCGCCTTGGCCGCCGCCGCGCGCAAGACCGCGGATCTTCACACGGAGCCCGGTCCCGCGGCGCGGAAGAGTCCTTCGGAGAAAGCGGCGGGATGCCGGTGCGTCGCCCTGACGTTCGACGACGGGCCCGACAAACGCACCACTCCTCGCCTGCTCGACATTCTCTCCCGCGAGGGAGTGAAGGCCACGTTCTACCTTGTCGGCTCGCGCATCGCCGGAGCGCGCGGCGTGGTGCGAGAGATGCGCGACGAGGGCCACGAGATCGGCAATCACTCGTGGGACCATCGGGAACTGACGCGCCTCTCGCCGGAGCGCGTCCTGCAAGAGATCCGTTCGACGGACGAAGCCATCGAGGCGGCGACCGGCGCGCGGCCCCAAACGCTGCGCGCGCCGTACGGCAGCCTCGATCGGGCCGTAAGAAAGGACTTCAAGCGGCCGTTCATCGCCTGGGATATCGATACGCTTGATTGGAAGTACCACTCCGTATCCCGCATAACGGCCACGGTTCTTTCCGAGAGCCGCCCCGGCTCCATCATCCTCTTGCACGACATCCATCGCACGACCGTCGATGCGGTCGAGGGGATCATCGATGGGCTGCGGTCGCGGGGATTCTCATTCGTGACCGTGTCGCAGCTCCTGCATCCGAAGGGCTGAAGCGAAGCCGAAGCCCGACAGAACATCGCGCCCCTCGAGAGGCGCGATTTTTCATTCGGACCGCTTCATCATTCCGGGCGACCGGCTTTAACGCATTTCGACAACGACCTCTTCTTTCGGGAAGCGCGTCTTCGGAAGGCGTGCGTACGCATCGCCCTCCGAGCGGAAGCCGACGGCGACGGCGACCTGCGCCGCGAGGCCCTGCGCTTCAAGGCCGAGTATTTCGTCATATTTTTTCGGGTCGAACCCTTCCATAGGGCAGGCATCGATGCCTTCGGCCGCCGCGGCAGCAAGAAGGACGCCGAGCGCGATATAGGCCTGGCGCGCCGACCACTCGACGAGCGCTTCCGGCGTGCGGGAGCGCAGGGCACCCATCGCCATATCCTTGAGTCCCGAGAGACTCGCCGCGTCGACGCCCTGGGTCTTCGCCGTGAGCGCTACGAAGCGGTCGACATAGGCCTCGTCGAGGTCCTTCCGGGCGGCGAATACGATGAAATGCGACGCGTCGGTCACTTTCGACTGGCCATAGCTCGCTTCGCGCAGCTTCGCGCGCAGATCGGGGTTCTCGACGAGGATGAATTTCCACGGCTGCAGGCCTATCGAGGAGGGCGAGAGGCGGAGCGCTTCGAGCAAAACGCCGAGCTGTTCCTTCGAAAGCTTTTTGTTCGGATCGAACTCCTTGACCGCGTAGCGCCACGAAAGGGCGTCGATGATGGTGCGCATAATGATCGTGCGTATGATTAGATGATAGGACTCCAGTGTAGGGCCGATGCTTTACTTTGTAAAGTAACTTCGGGTGTGGTATACCCTGATGATACCTATGGCGCATCATCTAGACGGCCGGCGCAAGTCCTCCCCCGCGTGTCCCGTCGCGAGGACCGCGGCCCTCATCGGCAACGAAAGCGTTCTCCTCATCGTCCGCGACCTTTTCGAGGGGCCGCGGCACTTCTGCGAGCTCGAACGTTCGCTTCGGGGGATGAGCACGCGCACGCTGGCGGACAAGCTCAAGTTCCTCGAGCGCCGCGGCCTCGTGCGGAGGAAGCTCCCCCGCCCCGGACGCCGCGCTACGCCTCACCGGCACGCGGCGTACGCCCTCACGCCGAAGGGCCGCGGCCTCAAAAAGATAGTTGACGCCCTCTCCACTTTCGGGAAGCGATACCTCTAACGCGCGGGCCCGGGATGCGGTATACTGCCGATACTACAAGATAACTTCGAATCTCATATGATGACCTGGCATTCGGCCTACGCTCCGTGGTACAGCTCGTGGAGCGAACCTCTCCTCGGCGTGGGGCTGGTTCTGTTCCTCATCCTCCTCGTCTGGAGCGCCGTGTGGAAGGCGCTCGCGCTCTGGAGCGCGGCGCGCGACGGCAGCAAGATATGGTTCGTCGTCCTCTTTATCGTCAACACGGTCGGCATTCTCGAGATCCTGTATCTTTACGTCTTCCGCAAGAAGCGGCCCGGGGCGAAGTAAGCCCGCGAGCGCACCCTCATATGACCGACCACCCGGAGCTGCCGGCCCGCGTTCCCGACGTCGTCTTCAAGACCCGGGTCCGCGACGAATCGATCGGCGGCGAAAATCCGTTCCGCTGGCAAGACGTCTCGACGAAAGAGCTTTTCGGCGGGAAAAAGATCGTGCTTTTCGCTTTGCCGGGCGCCTTCACGCCCACCTGCTCGTCGACGCATCTGCCCGGCTACGAGAAGAGCTGCGACGAGTTCGCGAAGCTCGGCATCGACGACGTTATTTGTCTTAGCGTCAACGACGCGTTCGTGATGTTTCAATGGGCGAAGAATCTCGGCGTCCGCAAGGTGCATATGCTCCCCGACGGCAACGGCGTGGCCG
>JAKALC010000035.1 GCA_021813335.1 bacterium
GACGGTGACGACGCGCCGCGCGCGCGCGGCGGCGGCGAGTACCGCGTCTTCGTCGAGCGGCTTGACCGTCGGCACGTGGAGAACAATGACGCTCACGCCGTCGCGCCCGAGCGCGCGCGCGGCGCACAGCGCTTCGTAGGAGAGCGCGCCGGTCGACAGGAGCGCCACGTCCGCCTTCTCCGCGGCGGGCGGACTCCGCAGCAGGAGCGCATCCCCGATGGAAAAAGGCGTCTCGCTCGTCGTGAAGACGCCCGTCGGGGCGCGGCCGAAGCGGATGTACACCGGCCCGTCCGTCTTCGCCGCCGCGACGACGGCTTTCCGCGCTTCCTCTGCGTCGCCGGGCGCGATGACCGTCATCCCGGGGAGCATCCGCATCATCCCGAGGTCCTCGAGCATCTGGTGCGTCGCGCCGTCGGGGCCGACCGACACGCCCGCGTGCATTCCCATTATCTTCACCGGCATCCGGTTGAGCGCGATGGTCGTGCGGATCTGCTCGTAGTTCCTGCCCGGGCTGAAGCAGGCGTAGCTCGCGATGAACGGGATCTTCCCCGCGGCGGCGAGCCCGCTCGCCGCCGTCGCCATATTCTGCTCGGCCACGCCCATTTCGATGAACCGCTCGGGAAACTCCTTCTCGAACTGCTCGGCGCGCGTGCTCTCCGCGAGGTCGGCGCAGAGGACGACCACGCGGGCGTCGGCTCTTCCCGCCTCGACGACGCCCGCGCCGAAGCCGTCGCGCGTCGGCTTCCGCTCGATATCGTCGGCGAAAACCTTCGCCGACAGTTTCGCGTGCGCATTAAGCATATTCGCCGGATATTTTCCCGCCCATGGTGCGGATCTCCTTCAGGAACCGCTTCCCTTCCTCCTTCGTGGGCGGCTTGCCGTGCCAGCGGTAATCGAATTCGATGTCCGGCACGCCCTTCCCGGGGATGGTGTGCGCGAGGACGAGCGTCGGCTTCTCGTAGATCGCCTTCGCTTCGTCGATCGCGGCGATGAACGCCGGAATGTCGTGCCCGTCGACTTCGAGCACGTGCCAGTTGAACGCGCGGTATTTGTCCGCGAGCGGTTCGAGCGGCATCACGTCCTCCGTCATCCCGTCGATCTGGATGTTGTTGCGGTCGAGCACCGCCGTGAGGTTCGAGAGCTTGTGCTTCCCTGCGAACAGCGCCGCCTCCCAGGTATTCCCCTCGTTCTGCTCGCCATCGCTCATGAGGCAATACACATGTCGGGACGTACGACGTCCCGACACTATGTCGGGACGGTCGGGACGGTCGGGACGTACGACGTCCCGACTTTTGCCGTCCATGCGGAAGGCGTACGCCATGCCCGCCGCCTGCGCGAGGCCTTCGCCGAGGGGCCCCGAGGTCGTCTCGAGGCCGGGCAGGCGCAGGCGCTCGGGGTGCCCCTGCAGCCGGCTGCCGAATTTCCGGAGCGTCAGACATTCCTCGACCGGAAAATAGCCGGAATGCGCCATCGCCGCGTAGCGCACGGGGACCGTGTGGCCGTTTGAGAGCACGAGCCGGTCGCGCTCCTCCCAGTCGGGGTTCTTGGGGTCGTGCTTCAGGATATGGAAATAGAACGCGGCGAAGATGTCCGCGAGGCCGAGGGGGCCGGCCGTGTGCCCGCTTCCGGCCGCGACGAGCATCCGGATGACCGTCTCGCGGATAGCTTCCGCTTTTTTCTCAAGCTCGCGCGCCTCTTCGTCGGTGAGTGCCATGTGCACAGGATAACACGCACGCCGCCCGTGCTAGAAATTACAAAACGGCGCGCCCCACCAGCCCGTGTTCCTATTGACTCCCGATTGACATGCACCCGTCGACATATATACCAATATCGCATACGAGTTAGCCGACCCCCAGACATATTGACTGCCATCACTCACGAGAATTTGCGCGATGGAAGAAATGTCTTTCGGCACGAGATAGGTCGATAAGTTCGATATGGCATAGCCATTGTTTGGGGAGCCATACTGCGGATACGTATTGTTATCACTGTAGTAAAGTTCCATTGCTGTCTTGAGAGACTTGACGTCTGCCATACGGGCAGCGTCGTTTCCTTTTGTGCGCGCCGTGTTCAGGGAGGCGAGCACGACGGAGGAAAGGATGCCGATGATGGCGATGACGACGAGGAGTTCGATGAGGGTAAACCCGGAAGACCGGGTTTGCTCCCTGCGCTCGTTCGCAAAAGAAAAATCAGAATTTCTCTTTTGACTCGCTCGCTTGGTAGTGAATCCTCGTGGGGAGATGCGAGACATATTTTATATAAGAAATTACGGCATCGGTGCGCCGGGCGATACAAGAACGTTCTGTCCTTCCTTAAAGACAGGGTGCGGTGCAGACATACTTCCACCGGAAAATAACATGAAGAAAGTGAAGAGTATTCCGATGACAGCAATGCCGAGCAGCGCGTAATTCGCCTGTTCCCTGGTCGAGACGATGCCCGTCTTGAGCACGAGCCGCGCGAGCACGGGCGACTGCGCCGCTGCCGTCGGCCGAGCGAACTCCTGGTCTTCGTTGAATTGCAGGTCGGCATCGGTCATACGAAAAGTATACTACACGCCGTACGGGCTCTGGAGCGCCTCGAGCGCCGCGACGGCGGCGGCCGGATTCTCGGCGCGCAGGATGGCGGAACCGACGACGAGGTTCGCGACGCCGAGGACGGCGATCTCCTTCGCATGCGCGAGCGTGACGCCGCCGTCCACCTGGAGCGGAATATCCGGATACCGCGCGCGGATTTCCTGTACTTTTTTGAGCGCGCGCGGGTCGAAGGGCTCGCCCTGCCGTCCGACGCGCGCGATGCCCATGCACTGGATGAAATCGATTTCCGCGGCGCAGGACGCGAGGGGCGCGAGGCCGCCGGCGACGTTCACCGCGAGCCCGAAGGACGCGAGGGGCGCCTGGGAAAATTCGGCGCCGCCGCCGTAGCGGCGGCGCAGACCTTTGAAGAACGCCGCGAGGTCCGGCGCGGCCTCGGGATGGACGACGAAGCGCGACGCGCCGAGCGCAATCCACGCGCCGACTGCGTCCGCCGCGTCGAAGCACATCAGGTCGATCTCGTACTGGATGCAATCGAGGTGCGGGAGCATCTCGCCGCGCGCGGCCATCCCTGCGAGTTCCGCGGGCGCCGTGTACGGCCAGGAGGCCGGCGCGGCGAGCCGGCCGTCGACGACGTCGATTTGTATCCGCGAGACCGGAGGGATTGGGGCGAGAAGCGCGAGCGTCTCTTCGAGATTTTTGCGCGAGGAAGGGAGCACGGCCGGGACGACGAGGCTCATAGGGCAAGTATAGGACAGAAAGAACCGGGACCCGGCAGGTGCGAGGGAGAAGCGCCTCTATAAGTCTAACCGCAAAACGCATTGGACGTATGCGGAAGTTGCGCCCGAGTAGGAGTCGCTCGGGCACGTACCTCCCGGTTCTAGCAAATAGTCAACATAGTACCCCACGGGCCATGTCGGCGGAGAACCGCCCCAGTTGGCCGGCGTAAGCAATAGGAATCCCCCGTATCCGCGAGTGCCATCGGTCGGGTCTGTCGGCTTTTTTATGTACGGAGCGAAATAAGCGTCGACCGTGGCGTTTGCGACATAAGAACTCCATCCTCCGAAACAGCTTGTGCTTATGCATGGGTATTGGTAGGAAACATTCGGGAGCGTCCCGCCGATACCAAGATTAAATGCCGTCCGAAGCTCAATTGCCTCAGAATTCCGCGAGACATTTCTTGCCTTGACACGCGCACTATTGAGAGAAACGATAACGATAGACGAGAGAACGCCGATTATGGAAATGACGACAAGAAGCTCGATAAGCGTAAACCCCCGCAGAGAAGACCCGTGGAGACTCGTACGGGGCCTCATAATACTCATCGGGAGGGCCCGCGGCCCATCCCGGGCGCTGTGAGTGCCCGCATCTCCTCCGCTGGAGTCAGCGCTGGCGAACTGACCCTCGCAAACATAGGGATTGCAAAAGTAAGAATGATGAAGAAAATCGCAATTCCGAGGAGAACGTACTGGGCCTGTTTATCGGTAGAAACAATGCCCGTCGCCAGTACGAGCCTGGCGAGAAGCGGCTTCCGCTCCGCCTGCGCCGGATGTTGGTACTGCTGCTCTTCGTCGAATTGGATGTCCGCCATTGCAGGTATGTGCTACTGGATGCGATAAGTATACTCCTCCCCTAGAACTTCGCGAGGCGGCGGGAGTGGCGCGGCGAGGCGGAGAACGGCGTATCCAGGAATATGCGCACGGCCTCTTCGGCTTCTTCGCCGCTTACGAAGCGCGCGCCGATGGAGAGCACGTTCGCGTCGTTGTGCCGGCGCGCGAGCCGCACGAGGTCGAAGCCGTCCTGCGAGCGGCCGCCTTCGATGTCGAGCGCCGCCGTCACCTCCATCTCGCCGTAAAACACGGCGGCGCGGACGCCGGGAATGCGGTTTGCGCACATCGCTTCGCCCTGCCCGCTCCCGCCGACGATGATGCCGCGCGCGTCAAGCTCGTCGGCGACCCGTTTCGCAAGCGGCGTCACGAAATCCGGATAGTCGTCGCCCGGGTCGAGCGCGTACGCGCCGAGGTCTTCCAGGTCGTATCCCAGGGTGCGGATGTGCTCAAGGAGGGCGTTCTTGAGCGTGAATCCGGCGTGGTCTGCGGCGAAGTACACCTTCATATTTTTTTCATGCCATCCGTATCCAGGGACATCGTAAGTCCCTAATTACGACTGCGCGGCCGCGAGCACGTGGCGCACGAGCGATTCGGTGTACCCCATCTCGTTGTCGTACCAGGCGAGCACCTTCACGAGGTTCCCCTCGACGACGCGCGTCATCCCGAGATCCGCGATGGAGGCGCAGGGTTCGCCGATGATGTCGCTTGAGACGAGCTCCTCGTCGGTCGCCCGGAAAATGCCCTCCCAGCGCGGCTGCTCCGCAGCCGCGCGCAGTATTCCATTCACCTCCTCCTTCGTCGTCGGGCGCTTCGCGATGAACGTGACGTCCGCGATGGAGCCCGCGGGTACCGGCACGCGGAGCGATATGCCGTCGAACTTCCCGGCGAGCGGCGTGTACGCCTGCACGACCGCGGTGGCCGCGCCGGTGGAGGTCGGCACGATGTTCTGCGCCGCCGCGCGGCCCTCCTTCATATCCTTCCTGGACGGGCCGTCGACGAGCGCCTGGCTCGCGGTGTAGGCGTGGGTCGTCGAGAGGATGGCCTTCTCGATGCCGATGGCCTCGTCGAGAATCGCGATGACGGGGCTCGCGGAATTGGTCGTGCAGGAGGCGTTGCTCGTTATCCGGCAGGTCGCGAGCTTCTCCTCATTGATGCCCATCAGCACCGTCGCGCCGAGCGATTCGTCGCCTTTCGCCGGCGCGCTGATGACGACGCGCTTCGCGCCCGCGGCGATGTGTGCCTGCGCCTTTTCATATTCGGTGAAGAAGCCGGTCGACTCGACGACGACGTCGATGCCGAGGTCTTTCCAGGGCAAATTCGCCGGGTCTTTTTCGGAAAAGAATTTCACCATCGCGCCGTCGACGAGCAGCGCCCCGCCCTTCGCCTCCACCGCAAACGGCGCCTGCCGGTATACCGTGTCGTGCCGCAAGAGATACGCGAGATTCTCGAGCGAGCCGAGGTCGTTCACCGCGGCGAGCTCGATGCCGCGGCCCTGCGAGCGGCGCGCGAATGCGCGGCCGATGCGCCCGAACCCGTTAATTGCAACGCGAATAGCCATATGCAAAGAATTAAGAAAGTAAAGAATCACCCGTAACCGATGCCCGGAGTATAGCACCGGCCGCCAGCCCCGGACATTACTTGTTACTTGGGTTACTTGGGTGTCTTACTTGGGTGTCTCGCCGCCAAGTGACGCCGCCAAGTGACCGCCAAGGTGCCGGGCGAGTGCCGCGTGGGTGCCGGGCGAGAGCGCGGAGAGGGCCGCGGCGGCCGTGCGGCGCGCCGGACGAACCGAGCGCGCGATTTGGACTAGGAGGAGGTCGTGGTGGTGGAAGTCGTCGTTGACGTCGTGGTTGTCGAGGTAGAAGTCGCGGTACCGGTCGAAGTTGTCGCAGCCGTCGCGGTGGACGAGGCGGCGACCGAGACCGTGCGCGTCGCGCTCCCCGTGTTCCCCGCGCTGTCCGTCGCCGAGTACGTGATGGCGTAGGTGCCGGCGGTCGCCGTATCGACGGAGCCGATGGTCACGATCTTGGCGGTCAGGTCGCCGTCCACGTTGTCGAGCGCGGTGGCGCCCGGGTCGGTCCAGGTATCGCCGACCATGAGCTGCACCGTCGCCGAACCGTTCAGGGTGACGACGGGCGGCGTCGTGTCGGCAGTCGTCGAAGTGGCAGTCGAGGTGGCCGTCGTAGTGGTTGTCGCAGTCGAGGTCGTGCCCGACGTGGAGACCGTGCCGTCGGGGTTCCCCACGATGACCGAGCGGGTGACGCTCGCCGTGTCGCCCGCGCTGTCGCGCGCCGTGTAGGTGAGGATGTAAGTCGTCGGAGCGGAGGTGTCGAGGAAGGGCGAGGAGGTCGCCGTCGCGCCGCCGTTCACGTAGATGCCGTAGGGCGCGGTGCCGTCCGAGCCGCCCGCGACAACGGCTCCCTGCTCGACGTAAGTACTGCCGACGGCGAGGTACGTCGGGTTCGCGCCGTTCAGCGTAACCGTGAGCGGGCCCGAAGCGGCCGGCGCGGTCGCGGTCGCGGTCGTCGCGAACGGATCCAGGGTCGCGGCGGTCGGGAGGCAGGCGCCCGGCGTGGTCGTCGGCGCGCCGTCCGCCACGCTGAAGCAGTACGGCTGCTTCGTCACCGTGTCGTAGAGCGTCACGCCCGCGGGCGCGGAAGCGGTGCCGACCGCGAGATTCCCCGCCGTAAGATGGTCGATGAAGCCCCGCGCCGCGTAGAAGGCGTTTGCGGCGAGCTCGCCGATGTGCAGGATGCCGCTGAAGCCCTGGAGCGCGCCCGCGACGATGGTCGAAGTGGAGAGCGAGAGCGTCGTGGTGGAGACGCTCACCGCCCCGCTCTCGAGCGCAGCCACGCGCGCTTCGAGCGACGTGAGGCGGGTGTTCTGCGCATCCACCTTCGCCGCAAGCGCCTGGATTTCCAGTTCGTCGAGGTAGGGGAAGGCAATCTGCCATACCCTTCCTCGTTCATCTGGGCTGACCCGTCTATCGCCTCAATCAGGCAGAGAATGCGGCACGTATTTCTCAATCGCGAAGAA